>CAVAIH010000001.1:0-41212 GCA_963588675.1 Sphaerochaetaceae bacterium
TCTGCGGACGCCTGCGCACGCTCTTCGCTCGTCCGCGTGAGTTCTGAGACTACGGACGCCTGCGCACGCTCTTCGCTCGTCCGCGTGAGCTCTGAGACTACGGGCGCAGACGCAGGCTCCGAAGAATCCACGCAACCCTCGTATGCTGGGAATTTCGCCCCGTATCCGAGCGGTTTATAGAAGTCAATCAGCTTGGCGTTTGCGGGGCATAGCATGGATACCGCGTTCCTCTTGTGGACTTCGTTTCTCGCAAATTCCGTTATCGTCGAGCCGTATCCTAAGCCCCTTGCCTTCTCGTCTGTGCATATGGCGTAGCTTACATAGCAGGGGATTTCCTTGCCGGCCTTGCCCGAAGATGGCTCTGGCGTCGGCTCTGACGAAGATTCTGAGGGCGTCTCCGAAGACGACGCCGAGGACGGCTCAGATGACGACTCTACAGCTGGCATCTTAAGCTCGCCCATCCTAAGAAGCGTAAGCGCCGATACAACAGACCGCTCGTGCTCTGCGCCCTTCTTGCCATTGTCGTCTACCATAACATAGGCTTCTATGTCGCTTCCGAATGCGTCGAACATTTCCTGGATGTCCTGCGGATCATCGCCGAAAGTCCGACACCAGAGTTCCCGAAAGCCTTTATATTCGTCTTTTGCATTTCTTATCTCGAGCATTTTTCAATTCTCCTCTCGAGCGTTACATATTTCCTATCTCGAGTTATCTCGAGCATTTTTCAATTCTCCTCTCGAGCATCGCTACTTCTCCACGGCAAAATATTTCATCATCAGAATGTCCGGATGATAGCTGAGCTTCGCCTTGCGCAGGCCTTCGATTCCCATGTCCTCTTCCCTGTTGAAAAACTCAACCTCGGGTTTCATTTGCGCAACCATGTTGACGTATTCCCTGTTGATCATTGTATATGCTCCGTCGACATCTGGCAGAGCCTTCTCGAAATGCACGTCCATCCCCGCTTCTCCGAGCTTCGTTCCCGCCGTGAAAGCAACCGGCTTTCCCTTTTGATAGAGCAGTGCTCCTATGAAGCCAAGCTCGGCGAAAGAGTCGAACATTTCGTTAATTGCCACGGTCTCCTCCGCAAGCCCTGGGTCTTCTTTTTCCTTGTAAAATTCAGCTACAAAAGCCCGTGCTTCCTCGATGCTCGCGATTTCTATCGGCTTTCCGTCACTGTCTTTGACGCCCGCTACGGAGTCTTTAGCGACTTCCGCGCTGTCTTTGACGCCCGCTACGGAGTCTTTGGCACCATTTGCAGAGGCTCCGACCGATTTAATCTGCCAATCTCCGTTGGCGATAAAATGCTTGATGTGGTTCCTCTTCGACGCAAGCTTACGGCCCGCAAGGAATCTCAACTTGTCTGTCATATATACATAATCGGCATTGTCGCGGTCTTCGACAATATCGAATTTGTCCGCATACTCCGGGCATTCGAGCCTAAATTCGTCAAGCGTTCTGTCGGTAAGGCCCCTGATTACAAGCTTTTCGCCTCTTGACCGCGCCTCTTCGATAAGCATATCAATATAAGGCCGAACATCGCCGTCGCCTTTTGGATAGGAATAATACTGCCTATCAGCTGTTGTGACAATCAGTCTCGACTCGCCAAAGTATACCAGAGGCTTGTAAGTATGCCTCCAAATATAAAGGTTGGCGAAGCTGTAATCGGCGCCGAAACACCCGCTTGCACATATTACGGCATCAACTGCCGACTTGTCTTGTAATTCTATTTCCTTGAAATTCATCATATCGGAATTATAGCACAGTATCTTGATTTTGATTCACAAAGGTGTTAATGTATTTGTGTTGCTTTTTGAGGAAAGGTCTTAGAGTTTTTCCAGGAATTTTTCCAAGAAGTTCTCTTAGAAATTCCTTAAGGACGCACTTATCAACGTTATTAATTTCTGTGTTTGCCAGGCGGCGATACGCAAATATATATAGAAGGAAGGATTACAAATATGATTACTAAGGACATGATTATCGGCGATGTTATCAATGAGCACCCAGAGCTTGTACGCACATTCTTTGCTAACGGAATGATGTGCATCGGCTGTCCATCTTCGCAGGGCGAGTCAATCGCCGAGGCTTCTGCAGTGCACGGACTTGATGCAGACGAGCTTTGCAAAGCTTTGAACGAAGCTCTTGCCGAGTAATTTTTCGAAGAGATTTAAGCCAACTAATATTATAAGTAAAAAAGCGAAGCCGTAGGGCTTCGCTTTTTCTTGTTGTTCAGCATGTGCTTACTGTACTTGTTGCGCCTGTTGCGCTTCTATGCAAGCACGCGCGATAGCATTGCGCTACTCTATTTAATTACTCCGAATACGTTCAGGAGTACTACGAGCATCAAGAATGGAACGATTACGCAAATTTCAAACTTGTCCCATTTACTGATTCTTCCGAATTTACCATCGTTGGTAAGTTCCTTCTCGTAGTTCTTCCACTTCCAGCCTAGCGGAATAATAAGGCATGTAATAATACAGCCAAGAGGCAGAAGTACATATCCTGAGAAGCAGTCGAACCAGTCATACAATCCGTAGTATTCAATTGATCCGACATATACCCATGGAATCTTGAAATCTGACAGAGGTCCGAATCCGAGGGATACGAGAGCGTTCAGAACAGCCATTCCGATACCGTATACGATGAGCGCCTTCTTACGACCCCAGCCGTATCTGATTTCGAAGATTCTTGCTGTGATCTCAACGAATGAGAAGAGCGAAGAAATAACTGCGAAAATCAGGGCTAAGAAGAAGAATGCTCCGATAATACGTCCGCCTGGAAGCTGACCAAAGATATCTGTCATTACTCCGAAGATAAGGGATGGTCCCTTCTGAACATCAACGCCTGCGCCGAAAGCAGCAGGGATGATTACGAAGCCTGCAATAACAGCAGCAACTGTATCTGCAAAGCTTACGAAGATAGCGTCAGATCTTAGATTGTTCTTCTTTGGAAGATTTGTTCCCAGTGTTATAAAGAGGCACCAGCCGATACCTACTGAGAACAGGCACTGTGTTACAGCGTCAGCGGCAACTTTTACTGAGAAATTGCCGAAGTCAGGAAGAAGATAATACTTAAGTCCTTCCGCAGCTCCTTCTGTGGATGTGCAAGCAAATATACCGCAGATAACCAACAGAACGAAGAGTGCAGGGAGCATTACCTTTGACATCTTCTCGACGATATTAGTAATTCCGAATACGAGGAATACTAATATGAATAGCAGAAGTCCAAGTGCCCAGCAAAGTGGTTCAACTGGATCTGACACGAAGTCGTTGAAGAATACCCAAGGATCGCTTCCGAAGTCACCGCTTACGATGAAATTCCAAGCGTACTTGCATACCCAACCACCAACTACAAAGTAGTATGCGCAAATCAGAATTGTTGCGAGGTTACCAACGTGGCCAACCCAGCCCCAAATCTTCTTGCCACCTACCATTTCACAGGCTGTAACAGCATCAGTCTTGCAATGACGACCGATTGATGTTTCAACCTCTACTACCGGCTTCGCGAGCAGAAGAACGACGATAATGTATACCACCAAGAATACTCCGCCGCCTCCGCGATATGCCAGGTAAGGGAATTTCCAGATATTACCGAGACCGATGGATGCGCCTGCAGCTACCATAAGGTAACCAAATCGCGATCCCCACTGCGCCTCGCCACTGGTTTTAGGTTCATTACTCATAAAAACACCTTTCTCTTTCTCGGTCATTTCCTTATCGTTAGAAAATGGCCACCACCTTTGACGATTTCGGCTATCGAGATTGTCGTTACTTCCGCCTCATAACGAGTCGATAGTCCTCGTCGAAATATTTGAAGCCTATTTTTGCAAAAAGCTCGTCCATAGGCTTATCAACTTCTACGATTACCTGGCTGTCCTTAGTTGCTGCCAGTCGCAGGAAATCATCCAGTTCTTTCACAACGAGATTTATATAGCGCTCGTTTGTTAATCTTTTGTCTAACATTATATCACAAATCAGGAAATAAAGGTGATAATCTCCGCATATTCTTCCGAAGGCCACCAGCTCTTCGTCCAGATATATGCCGACTGTGAAAATGCTATTCTTTATTGCACCAACTGCGCTCAATTTAGAAGAGACTCTATTCCCGCTCCTCGCTTGTAGCGATCTGAAGTCTCGGGGTAGAGTCTCATTGTGTCTTATTGATATCATTATTCAGCTTTTGCTTCGCTATCTTCTGCAGGTGCTTCAGCAGGCTCTTCAGCCTTCTCTTCGTCAGCTTCATCTGAAGCCACGTCAACAGCTACTTCTGCTTCATTCTTAGCAGACTTCTTCTCAGCCTTAGCAGATGCCTTTGCAGCCTTCTTTGCTGCCTTTGCTGCCGCTAATCTGACTGCGTCATCAGCTGAAAGATAGTACTTGTCGTTCTGCTTGCGCACTTCGTCGAGAATCAGTCCTGCCATGAACATAATAACTGCAAAGGACAGTGGCTGAACTACGCTTGATATGATATATGAAAAAGCGTCTCCGAAATTCTGGCTCAACGTTGTTCCATAAGCTGCAAAATATGATGACAAATACGAAATGGTGCTTCCGACTGTATAGAATACATATACCAGCAATAATGCTGAAAGCACGTAGCAAATAATTGTGAATGGTGATCTTGAATATTTCTTTTCCATATAAAATATCTTCTCCTTATTTTTTTATTTCTTTCATAATATCATCTTCAATGGCACTTGTATTGTGATTTATGTGTCATTTCCGTGAATAAGTTTATTTACCATTGTACCATTTTTTCTCCCTGGTCCTCAAGGAAAAAGTTGATTCTCGAGAAATATCTGCCTCCGAAGAAGCCTCGGTATGCGGAAAGAGGGCTCGGATGCGGAGCTGTTATGATAAGATGCCTTGTCCCAGATCTGCGACCTGCCTCAAGAATCAGGTCCTTTTTTCTTCCTGCGGGGGCTCCCCAGAGAACGAAGGCTATCGGCTTGTCGCCTTCCGCAAGCTTAGTGATGACTGCGTCTGTAAAAGTCTCCCAACCCATATTTCTATGCGAGCCAGCCTCGTGCGCCCGCACGGTCAAGACGGTGTTGAGAAGCAGTACGCCCTGCTTAGCCCATGGCACAAGAAGGCCCTCCTCTGTTGACGCGTTTTCGTTTCTCAACGCGGAAGAATCCGAATCGAGTTCCTTCAGGATATTTGCAAGTGACGGCGGTTTTGCGATATTCTCCGGCACCGAGAAGGCAAGTCCGTGCGCCTGTCCGGGCTCATGGTATGGGTCCTGCCCGAGTATCACCGCTTTCACTTCCTTGAAAGGCGTGTAACGAAAGGCGTTGAAGACGTCCTCCTTCTTCGGGTAGACCTCGTGCTCTTGGTATTCTTTTTCCAGGAAAAGTTCAAGCTTTTTGAAGTATGGCTTCGACAGCTCGTCCTGCAGAATTGTGTCCCAGTCGTTTCCTATCACTTTGCTATATTCTCGCTATTTCTCGCTATATATCGGTATTTCTCGACATTTCTCGCTATTTCTCAAGCTTATATGTCATATTCGATGCATCGACGAAAGTCATTACATCGTCTTTCTTGGTTGCTGTACCTGTCAGGTCCTTGCCGTATTTGATGGTTACTGTAGCTTCCTTCTCATCGAACTCCCAGCTTGCTTCATACTCATCACCGAGCAGATTAACAACGGCGCTTCCACTCTTGTTGAGTCTGATGTATCCAGCGTTATCGATACCGTATTCTTCAAGATCGTCAAGGTCCATTACAAAGTCATCGCCTGCGTCGATTTCCGTGATGTTCCACTTTCCGATGAATTTAGTTCTCTCTGAGCATGCCGTCAAAGCGAAAAGCATAACAGCAATAATTGCAAGAGCAAAGATTTTCTTCTTCATTACAGCCTCCTTCAAGCCAATTTAGTGTGTCTTATTTTCTCTCTTTTCTATTTAAAGTTCTCTGATTTTCTCTAGTGTTTTCTTATTGTATTGCTATCTTCTATACTTCTATCGACCAGCCAGCAAATTGTTGCGCTCGCCATGCCGATCAACATTCCACAAATTACGTCTGTTGGGAAATGCATTCCAAGATACAGTCTCGAGAAGCAAATAATCAGCGCCAAAATCACGGCGCATACTCCCAGCCATTTCTTATCGCCTTTGAGAAGGATTGCGAAAGATGCCGCCATCGCGTTAGTCGCATGTCCTGACGGGAAGGACGCATCGCCTGGGTCTGGTGCAAGCCTCATTATAGTATCGTAGACTTCCCATGGTCTTGGCCTATCGATTATCTTCTTAAGCAATAAATTGCATACGATGAAGGCAATTAGCATCGAGAAAAGCACCACCTTGCCTGTCGGTCTTGTCTTCCTGAAGAGAAAGAGGCATACGCCAACAAGAATCCAGAAAAGTCCGTGGTCGCCAAGGCTCGTTATTGCGCGCATTATCGGCGTGATCGAATCCGTAACAAAGATGTCTTGGATTTTTTCAAGAGCTACGCCGTCCCATGCAGAAATCGCATCGATAAAATTCATTACAGATATTCTCCCTTGCTTGTATTTCTCCAGATTCCCATCTTCTCGGCTTCTTTAATCAGGTCCTCTCTGAATTCAGGATGCGCTATGCTGATTAAAGCCTCCGCTCTCTGCCAGGTTGACTTGCCCTTGAGGTTGACTCCGCCGAACTCTGTAACTACATAGTTGACAGCCGATCTTGGGGTTGAAACGATTGATCCTGCTGGGAGAGTTGGATGTATCTGCGAGCGTCTGATACCGTCCTTGCCCGTTCTTGTCGAATGCGTGCAAATGAAGCTCTTGCCGTTTTTCGAGAGAAAACTTCCAAGCACGAAGTCGAGCTGACCGCCCGTTCCGCTGACGTGTCTGAAGCCGACGCTCTCTGCGCAGACCTGACCGTAGAGGTCGATGCCGATACAGCCGTTGATTGAAACGAAGTTGTCCATCTCGCTGATGACATGCACATTGTTAACATAGTCAACAGGTGCGCAACAGCAGATAGGGTTGTCATCTATAAAATCATAGACTCTTTTCGAACCGCCCGCGAAGGTATAGACGCTGAGGCCTTTGTCGCGATGCTTGCGATTAGTGAGCTTGCCGGCATTGTAAAGGTCTACATATCCGTCTACGAACATCTCGCTGTGCGCTCCAAGGTCGCTGATGTCTGACTCTGCGAGCAGGGTTCCAACGCTGTTAGGCACGGCTCCAACGCCAAGCTGAAGCACACTGCCATTGCAGACTTTATCTACAATGAATTCGGCGATTCTGCGGTCTTCTTCGGTTGCAGGCTTAGGAGGCATCTCTGCGAGAGCAGGATTATCTCCCTCGATAATATAGTTGACCTCGGAAATATTGATATGCGAATCGTAGCCGAGAGCTATCGGAGTATTCTCGTTAACCTCGACTATTACCGTGCGGGAATTTTTGATAATTCCCCAAAGGTCCGCATTGATCGGTCCGAAATTAAAGTTACCGTATTTATCCATAGGAGCAACCTGTATACAGCAGATGTCGAACTGATTGCCTTCCTGTCCCCAATAAAGAGGCTCCTCGTTGAAGAGGATAGGAACATACCAGCAGTTACCGTTCGCCTGCATCTGTCTGTCGTGCTTGCCGAAGTGAGATGCATAGAATCTTGCGACCTCTGGACTGCTTGTTGCCTTATATGTTTCGAGAACATCATTTCTGATGGCGATTTCTGTCTGAATCTCAAGACCGCGAAGGAGAGTATCGTTCTTAAGCCTCTCTGCAAGCGCCTTGTCCATATACACCGACGTGCCTGTTCCGACACCGAAATTTATTCTGTGATTGCTCTTTACAAGGCTCGCTGCATATTCTGCTGTAATCAGCTTAGTCTTGTATTCGCTCTGAACCTGTCCAATGTTATACATGTTCATGCTCCTTTAGTGTGTAGTTCATATGCTTATAGTCTGCTTATAATCTTCGTATAGGCATATGTGTATAATTCATACAATTTTACCGCAAAAGCCTTGTGAATTCAACCGAAAACATAGCGCATTGAAACACGGCGCCTCTTGTGGTATTATTTCTTGCAGGGTGCGAAATTCACGATTTACACATTCGCGCCACGATTCCGCAATTTAATTTAATTCAATTGCGGATTTACAGAACTTGTCTCGGTAGCTCAGGGGATAGAGCACTGCTCTCCTAAAGCAGGTGCCGCGCGTTCGAATCGCGCTCGGGACACCACAGCAAGCGCCGAAAGCCTAGATTTCTTTTCTGAGGTTTTCGGTGTTTTTATTTTCGATTCCGTAGCATACTATTCATGAAAAAAATGCGGAATCCGCAAAAAAATCAGATACACATCAGGGATCGGCGGTGCCGAAGTATTCCTTTAGATCGGAAATCAAGGATAAAAAAACGAAAAGAGAAGGATTCATATGAGAAACACTTATTTGGAAATTGACACACAGGCAATTAAATATAATCTTGAGAGCATTCAAAAGCATGTCGGAAAGGACGTGGCGCTTTTCCCAGTCATCAAGGCTGACGCGTACGGAACAGGCGTTGAAAGCACGCAGGACGCGCTGGTGCAGGCGGGAATCGAAACCGTTGTTGTCGCGATTGTAGACGAGGCTGTCGAGCTTAAGAACAGGGGATTCACTCAGGACATAATTATTCTGAACGGGCTTTCGCCTGCGAATACATCTGAGCTCTGCTGTGTAGTAGATCTTGGATTGATTCCTGCTGTGTCGGTTCTGGAAGTTGCCGAAAAACTCAACGAGATTGCTCATGCTCTTGGCAAGGTTCAGAGAATTCACGTCGAGCTTGAGACGGGAATGGGCAGAACCGGTGTTAAGAAGGAAGATATGCTCGATTTCGTGAAGAAGATTTCTGCTCTTAGCAATATAGAAATCGAAGGCATGTTCTCGCATTTTTCTTCGGCGGATTCAAGCCCCGAATATACAGCTAAGCAACTTAAGATTTTCAAAGATGTCAAGGACGAGCTCTCAGCTAACGGATATGAATTCAAATATTATCATTTGGCAGCAAGCTCAGGCATCATCGCATATCCGGAGGCATATTTCAACGCGGTAAGGCCGGGCATCATATTGAAGGGCTATTATCCAGCCGAGGATATGCGCTCTATGCTCTCACTCAAGCCTGCAACCAAGCTCAAGTCCGAAATTGTCTATATTAAAGATGTTGAGCCTGGCACCGCAATCAGTTATTCGAGGACTTACGTGACGGACAAGCCTTCTCGCATCGCAACTATCCCAATGGGTTATGCGGACGGTCTTAGGAGGGAGCTTTCCAACAGGGGCAGGGTTCTTGTTAACGGTCAGTATGCTCCGATTGTCGGATCGATATGCATGGACAATTTCATGATCGATATTACGGGCATCGATGCTAATCTCGGCGACGAGATTGTCCTCTGGGACAACGATAAGATTACTCTTGAGGAAATTGCCGACATTTGCGGGACAATAAATTACGAGATACTCTGCGGAATTTCCGAAAGAGTACCTCGCGTTACCGTGTAGTTGAATTTCGACTTAGCGTCGATTTAGCTTCGGCGCAGTTCGACGCATTTTGCCTTAGCCAAGGTCCTATTTAAAAAATTTTCCGACTTCGTCTTTATAGACGAAGTCTGTTTTTCCTCCGCACTTTGGGCATAGTTCCGACAGGTAACCGAAGCCCTCGCCGTAACCGCCGAAGCCCTTCTCGAGAGAAGCATTTCCGCAGAAGGCACAGCAGTGCGAAGCCGAGCCGTCTCTGTTGTCGACTTTGATATCCTTGCCGTAATTTGGTAGTTTGTCGAGGCCCCTGTCCTCGAAACCGCAGGCCACCTTGTCAAGCTCTCCCTTGGTCATAACCCATCTTCCGTCAGCCATTTTGATCTCCTATCACCTTTGTTGTGGACCGCGATGCGGGCCGTCGTGCGCTCGACTCTGCGAATCGTAAAGTAAGCGGTGGTACACGACGCCGTGCGAGCAAACGCGCGACACACGCTTTAATAATTTTATCATTTATCGAACTAACATTAAACACTAAGTCTGAAAGTCGGGCTTGGGCTCTTGCGGATAGCAAATACCAAGTCTGCATTCGGTACTTTTGCCCTTGTGAATAACGGGGCCAAAAGCTATAATCAATTCGTTATGGAAAGTACAAGAAAAAGATTCTATACCAATTTAATACCTGCGGTGCTGGCCTATACCCTGGCTGGAACCTATGTCATCGTTGACGGCTGGTTCGTCGGCAACGCTTGCGGTGACTACGGTCTGAGCGCACTTAATATCGCTTGGCCCGTTCTTTGCGTGCTTCAATCTCTGGGGACAGGTATCGGAACTGGCGGTGCCGTTTTATACAACATTCAATCCTCTTCGGGAAACCACGACAAAGCCGTCGAGTACCTTCGAGCCACCTTCACCTATCTTCTAATCGCAAGCGTCATCGTGATAATGGCGATTTTTTTCAATCTTGAATGGATTCTCAGACTGCTTGGCGCGAGCGGCAAAACGCTTGAGCTTGGCCTCATCTATTCGAAAATAGTTCTGCTTGGCGGTTTTTCTCAGTTCATCGCAACGGGCATTGTTCCTATTATCCGAAACAACGGCGACGCCAAATACGCCATGCTTGTCATGGTCAGCGGTTTCGGCTTCAACATAGTGTTCGACTGGTTGCTTATCTGGGAATTCGGTATGGGCGTGGCAGGCGCGGCTTATGCGACAATCGGCGGTCAGCTTCTTACTGCCATCGGTGGAATCGCTTATTTAATTCGCCGTAAAATCCCCGTGTTCAGGTTCTCGTTCCGCCTCAAGCAGGTGGTCAGGATTTCTCAGCTCGGCATTTCGTCGTTCGGACTTTCCATTTGTCCGAGCATAAGCCTTCTTCTGATGAACAGATATTTCGCTGTTCTCGGAGGCGCGGAGGCCCTTGCCGCATATGCAGTTATATCCTATGTAATCTCTATCTCGTATTCGTTATTGCAAGGTGTTGCCGAGGGGACACAGCCTCTTATCAGCGAGAGCTATTCCCGCGAGGACGCCCGCGCGCTTTCTACATATCGCAAGCGCACCTATATCGCAGGCGAACTTTCCGCGTTGTTAAGCGTCTTGCTTCTTTTCTGTATAAGAAAAAATCTCGGCTCGCTGTTCGGCACGTCTGTGTCGGCAGGAAATCTTGTCAGCGAGAAAATTTGGATTATGCTACTCGGAATGTTCTTCCTTTGTTTTACAAAAATCGCAACGGCTGGCTTCTACGCGGTCGAGCGGGCGCTCTCTGCAATGATCATGGCTTATGCGGAGCCTGTCTTGGTATTTCTGATTCTGCTCGTCCTTCCGGGCTTCCTCGGCGTGGACGGAGTATGGTATGCCGAGGCCGGCGCCCAAGTGCTAAATGCAATCCTCGGTGTGATTCTCATGTGCCGTCAGCGAAAATAAAAGCCTATTACGGAATTGCTTCTGTAATAGGCTTATTCTTTGTGCTATTTGTTAGCTTTGTCTTTCTTGGATAAGCAAACGATTAGCTTGTTCTAGTTCAGATCAGATTTGAGTCGTTCTGATTCGGACTAGTGCTCAGCATCGAATGGCAGAAGTGCAACGACTCTTGCTCTCTTGATTGCCTTTGCAACAGCTCTCTGGTGCATTGCGCAAGTACCTGTTACTCTTCTTGGGAGAATCTTACCTCTCTCTGTAACGTACTTCTTCAGAGTCTCAACGTCCTTGAAATCGATCTTCTTATCCTTATCAGCACAGAACTGGCACACTTTCTTTCTTCTCATGCCCATGCCCTGGCGCTTCTGATTCTTATTATACATGCTCTCTCCTTTCTTAGAATGGAAGGTCCTCTGCTGCAGCCTGGAATGAGTCAGGAATATCCATATCCTCAAATCCGCCTGTTACAGAACCATTTCCGTATTCACCAAAGTTATCATTTGAATTGTTTCCGCCGTAATTGCCGGAATTACCGGAGTTGCCATTACCGGAACCACCGCCAAGAAATTCGACATTATTTGCAATCACATCTACTGTGTTAACATTTATGCCGTCCTTGTTCTTGTAGCTGTCTGTCTGGATTCTTCCAGATACAGCTGCCTGACGACCCTTCTGGAGATATCTACTGCAATTCTCAGCCTGTTTTCCGAAAACAGTAATTCTGATGAAGTCAGCTTTCTTCTCTTTGTTCTGTGAGAAAGGTCTGTCTACAGCCAGTGTAAAATGACATACTGCCGTCTGCGTATTAGCTGTGTAAGCTAATTCTGGATCTCTGGTCAATCTTCCGATTAAAACTACACTATTCATATTATTTCTCCTCTTCAGGGCATACAATAATATGTCTCATGACGTTATCGGAAATTCTCATTCTTCTGTCAAGTTCCTTAGGGAGCTCAGCTTCAGCCTTGAAAGGAATAACTACATAATAACCATCAGTCTTCTTGTTGATAGCATATGCAAGCTTTCTGTTGCCCCATACATCAGCTTCTCCAGCTTCGCCAGCCTTGTTGATGATGTCCTTGACTGTCTCGATCATTGCTGCTTTCTGGTCTTCAGCCAGATCAGGATCGAGCACGAATAACAGTTCATAATCTCTCATTTTCTTTCACCTCCTATGGACTAGATGGCACCTTTCGGTGCAGGATTGCGTGCCTTTGCGCACGCCCAATAATTATACTTCTTTTCCTTGAAAAGTCAACCGCTTTCTAAATTTGATTGATGCGCGGTTGTTGTGCGGGCCGGTGCGCGGGTTGCCGTGCGGGTTGCTCTGCGGGTTGGTGTGTGAATTTAAAAAAAGCGAGGCGCTCGGCCTCGCATTCTTTCTTATCGAAAATTCTCGGTTCGTGTCGAATCTTGTCGGTTCTTGTCGAGCTTTGTCGAATTTTGTCGAACCTGATTTTTCTAATTTTTCCTAAAATTTCAAATCTGGCAAAAGTTCTCTGTAGAAAGGCAGTACCCCGATTCCGTCCGGCGTGTTGTAGTACAGCTGAACCAGGTCTGTTCCGGCCCAGATGTTTCCCTCAACAAGGACAGGTCCCTTGTCCGAAAGTCCAACGTCCCAGCCGATGTGTCTAACCTCGGGAACTATCAAAGCTGCTTCCTTGCACATCGCAATTGCCTCGTCATACAGCGGAATCTTGAAGCCCTTGAATTCAACGCCTGTCTCAGGATGCTTCTCGTATGAATGAGCAATGAGGTCGTCGGTGGCAATTGATTTAACGACGCCTGTTTCCTTATCCACAGCACAAATCAATCCGCCCCGTCCGGAGTTGTCGCATACCGATCCGCCGTTTCCGCACTTGAGAATTACATAGGCAACATATACCTCGTCGCCGACCCTTTCTGTAACTACTCTCATGCAGTTGATCGCATGCGGATACAGCCTGTTCATCTCAGGATGCTGGATAATGCATTCCTCGATCGCACAGTCGCCCTTCGACTTGATGTAGTCGTACATATCCTTTAGAGTGTTGAAATCCTTCTTATAAAGCTTCTCAACTCCTCTTCCGGAATCACCGCTTTCGGGCTTTGCAAAAGCCGATTCCTTGTCAGCCATAAAGGCTTCGAATTCCTCGTAGCTTGCGGTTCTTCCGTCAAGGAAGTCCCTCTTCATATACTGTGAAAATTTCTTCTGGAACTCGTTCTTGTTGTCGATAGCCTGTCCGATTTCGGCGTCGTTCATATAATCGAGCAGTTTCTTGTTACGAACTCTCGTGAGATATGTATCTCTCTTGACGTTCTTATCGAAAAAGCCGTACATCATATAATCGTAGTATCCGGCGCCGTGCTTTACGGCGGCACCAACCATATCGAAGAACATTACGAACTTCGACCTGCCACTTATCTCGTGACTGCGGTCAAGACACTCCTTGATTTTCTCGAAGCGAACTCCGCCCGCTATTCTTAAGAACCATTTAGCACTTGGCATATTACTTTAATTCCTTTCTTTCAGCCTTGCATTTGGCGGTATACTCCTTGAGCATCTCGAAAACCTGTGGGCTGAGGGCAAGAAGTGCAATCATATTAGGTATGAATATGAATCCTACTACCATGTCTGCAAGATCCCAAACCTGTGTTACAGGAAGTGTGCAGGAAATAATAGGTGGTATGAAGAATATCCATTTGCATACCTTTGCGATCCTCTCGTTGAATACATATTCAAGGCTTGTGCGGAATTCTACGAAGAATCCGAGGTATGAAGAATATGCAAAGAGGAATACGCAAATTCCCATAACGCCGACGCCGATAGGGCCGAGAGCATCTCTAAATGCCGCAAATGTCAGATATACGCCTGTGAGCTGTTCGCCGTTGGAGCCAACCTGAGCCCAGAGGGTTCCGTCTCCCACGCAGAGGATTGAGAGTCCTGTCAGACTGCAGATGATGATTGTGTCGATGAATACTTCAACTACACCATAGAAACCCTGGTGAATTGGGTGGTCTGTCTTAGCTGTAGCATGTACAGTTGCTGCAGTACCCTCGCCGGCTTCGTTGGAGAAAATTCCTCTGAATCCGCCCTTTGTCATTGTAAGGAGAACTGTTGATCCTGCAAAACCGCCAACAGCTGACATTGGCTTGAATGCGTATGTGAATACCATTCCGAGTGCGTGTCCGAGGTGGTCTGCGTTCATGCAGATGATGATCAGACATGCAACAATGTAGATAACGCACATTGGAGGAACCATTACAGAACAGAACTTACCGATTCTCTGTGTTCCGCCTATTACTACGAAAAGGCTGACAACAGCAATCGCGATACCTGTTACAACAAGTGGTACTCCGAAAGCATCGTCAAGCGCTGTAGCCGCTGTATTTACCTGTATGAATGCAGCATCGCAAAGTACAAGCAGGAGAAGAGCAACTGCATATATGGATGCAAGCCATGCCCACTTCTTTCCGAGGCCGTTCTTGATGTAGTGCATAGGTCCGCCGTAATACTCTCCGTCCTCACCCTTTTTACGATATTTAATCGAGAGTGAAACCTCGGCGAGCTTAGTCATCATTCCGAAGATTGCTGTCATCCACATCCAGAACAAAGCTCCTGGTCCGCCGACAGCAAGAGCTGTAGCAACGCCGGCAATGTTACCGCTTCCTACTGTTCCTGCAAGAACCGTAGAAAGAGCCTGGAAAGGTGTCAAGCTTCCTTCTAAGTCGTCAACGTTCTTGTCCTTCTTGAACATTTCTCCGAAGGTCTTGCGGAAAATCAAAGGCAGGCATCTGATCTGGAAAAATCCTGTGCGTATGCCGTAGTAAAGTCCACCGCCTACGAGAAGAATAAGCATTGGGTATCCCCATAATGTGTCTAGGAAGTCATATATCTGTCCCCACATAGTCTCATCTCCTTTTTCTGTGATTGTTCTTTAATTCTTCGCTCTTAAGCCGTTTCTTAAGTCGAATAAATTCGTGCGCATTCGTGTTTTTCGCACATAAAAAACTTCTTTTGATTGTACCATACCACAAGAAGCTTTTCTATTATTTAAGGCAAATTTCACATTGAAAATTGCAGTGAAATTTGCCCTAAAATTCGTCATATTAATTTGCTATGCCAATCGCCTTAAGAATTTGCCCTGCAAATCACTTTAATAATTTGCACTGCAATTAGCCTTAAGAATTCGCCTTGCTACTTCGCGTCGGCATTGCTAATATTCTCCAATACTAATTTCGCGAAATCCTTACAGCTTGCACCACCTGGCATTCCAGTCATTTGGCTTCCGATTTCCGAATCGGCAAGCCTTATCGCATTCTCAAGCACTGCGGCCTTGCCGATAAGCCCGATGTGCCGCAGTAGCATAACCCCCGCGGTCATAAGGCTTGCCGGATTCGCAAGGTCGGCAATTCCCTCCGCCACCATCCTTGGCGCGCTCCCGTGAATTGCCTCGAACAGGGCGTAGTCTGCCCCGATGTTCGCACTTCCCGCGGTTCCGACTCCGCCCTGAATTTGTGCTGCCTCATCAGTGATGATATCCCCGTACAGGTTAGGCAGCACAAAAACCTCAAAGTCTGATCTTATATCCTTATTTACAAGGTTTGCCGCCATGATATCTACGAACCAGCAATCAGTCTGAATCTCAGGATAGTCCTTGGCAACATCAAGGCAGATCGACTGGAAGTCTCCGTCTGTTTTCTTCATGATGTTAGCCTTTGTGACAATCGATACCCTTTTCTTGCCGTTCGCACGAGCAAAGTCAAATGCCGCCTTTGCAATTCTTCTCGTTCCGGCATTTGTCGTAACCTTGAAGTCCATTGAAAGAGCATCTCCAAGTCTGACGCCCCTGCTTCCGAGTGCATATTCTCCTTCTGTATTCTCGCGGAAGAAGGTCCAATCAATACCCTCTTCATCGAGCTTAACAGGTCTTACATTCGCATAGAGGTCGAACTTCTTTCTGAGGAAGACATTTGCGCTTTCGAGATTCTTGCCTCCCATGGACGCATTAGGCGTAGTGGTAGGTCCCTTGAGAAGAACATCGCAGGCGCTCAACTGCTCGAGCACATCGGCCGGAACAGTCTCGCCTGTCTCAAGTCTTCTCTCAAGGGTGAAGCCCTCGATATCCTTGAACTCAACTGTACCCTCCGAAAGTTCGTTTTTCAGGAGTTCTTCAAGTACAGGCTTGACCTCTTTCATTATATATGGGCCGATTCCGTCTCCTGGCGCAAGGCCGATTACAGTCTTTCGGCTCGCCTTGCCATTTGAGTTAGCACCTTTGCCGTCTGCACCGTTATCGCATGCCTTGCCACCATCAAGCGCGTCGGCCTGCTTGGCCCTTTCTGCGATTCTCTCGTTTCTCTCGTACTGCTCTCTCAGCATTGCCTCGACATCCGCAAGAGCGTCTTGTATATCTTTTTCTATTTTGTCGCTAAATTTTGCCATCTTCGTCACCCTATTTGCTAGCCGTATACTTCAGGAGTCCACCTGCGAGCAGTATGTCCTTCTGCCTATTTGCAAGCTCCATCACAAGCGGAATCTCGACTGTCTTGCCGTCTGCCTTGCTTGCCTTGAGAACAACCTTGTCCTTGGACAGTCCGTCATGCAGATTCTCAAGGCTCAGCGTATCTCCCTGCTCGAGCTTGTCGTAATCGTCCGGATTCTCGAAGATAAGTGGAAGTATTCCAGCATTTACGAGGTTAGCCGCATGGATTCTCGCGAAGCTCTTTGCGATTACGGCACGAACGCCAAGATACAAAGGCACCAAAGCCGCATGCTCTCTCGACGAGCCCTGTCCGTAATTCTGACCGCCAACTATGATACTGCTTCCGAGCGCAAGCGCTCTCTCGGAGAAGCTTTCGTCCACAACAGCGAAGCAGAATTTGGAAAGATGCGGAATATTTGATCTGTATGGAAGCACCTTTGCGCCTGCTGGCATTATATGGTCTGTCGTAATATTGTCGCCTACCTTGAGAACAAGCTCTGCCGAGATTGCATCTTCGAGAGGCTTTGTCTTTGGGAAAGGCTTGATGTTAGGTCCCTTGAGAATTTCTACGCTGTCTGCGTCTTTCTCGTCGACTGGAGGTATGATTCCGCTGTCGTTCACGCGGAAGCTCTCTGGCATCTTGATCTCAGCGATTTTCTCGATTCCATCTACGCTTGATGGGTCTGTAAAATAACCCGTAAGTGCGGATACAGCCGCGGTCTCTGGGCTTACAAGATATACCTGTCCGTCCTTTGTTCCGGAACGGCCGAGGAAGTTCCTGTTGAATGTTCTGAGGCTCACGCCTGCAGAATTAGGCGAGAAGCCCATTCCGATGCAAGGTCCGCAAGCACATTCGAGCACTCTTGCTCCAGCATCTATCAGATCCGTCAGCGCACCGCATTCTGCCATCATCGAGAAAACCTGTCTTGATCCCGGTGAAATAGAAAGGCTCACGCTGTCCGCGATTTTCTTTCCCTTGAGAATTTCTGCGACCTTGAGCATATCAGCCAAAGACGAATTTGTGCATGAGCCTATGCAGACCTGATCCACCTTGATGTCGCCAAGCTCGCTTACAGGCTTAACGTTATCAGGGCTGTGAGGGCAAGCCGCAAGAGGCTTAAGCTCGTTCAAATCGATATTTATTTCCTTTGCATATTCGGCGTCGCCGTCACTGCTCAGCTCTATCCAATCCTCTTCTCTTCCCTCTGCCTTCAGGAAAGCTCTCGTCCTTTCATCAGATGGAAAAATCGATGTTGTTGCGCCAAGCTCGGCTCCCATGTTCGTAATGGTACAACGCTGAGGTACGTTAAGAGTAGCCACGCCCTCTCCAGCGTATTCTATGATTGCGCCGACTCCTCCTTTAACAGAAAGAAGGCGAAGCACCTCAAGTATTATATCTTTTGCGCTTGTGCCAGGCTGAAGAGAGCCACTTAGATTAACTCTGATCATTCTTGGCATAGGAATATAATATGCGCCACCGCCCATTGCAACGGCTACGTCCATACCGCCTGCTCCTATCGCAAGCATTCCAAGGCCTCCGCCGGTCGGAGTATGAGAGTCAGAGCCTATAAGAGTCTTGCCAGGCTTTCCGAATCTTTCGTAGTGAACCTGGTGGCAAATACCGTTGCCAGGTCTTGAATAGTAAATTCCGTGCTTAGCGCAGACGCTCTGAATATATCTGTGGTCGTCGGCATTCTCGAAGCCTGACTGCAGAGTGTTGTGATCGATGTATGCTACGGATTTCTCCGTCTTGACTCTTGGAATTCCCATGGATTCGAATTCGAGGTATGCCATGGTTCCCGTTGCATCCTGAGTTAGAGTCTGGTCAATGCGAAGGCCTATCTCCTCGCCGACCTTCATTTCACCGCTGAGAAGATGTGCCGAAATGATTTTTTCTGCTATTGTCTGTCCCATTTGTCTACCAGTTTCCTTTCTGATGTCCTTCCATAGTGATGAACTCGTCAACCTTACGGCGCAGTTCTGTTCCGCTGATTGCGCTGACTCTTCCGTTATCGTATTCGTTATCTATCCAGCTCTTAATGTATTTAACTACATCGCTCTTCTTATCTACTGTATGTCCTTCCTGGAGGCCGTAGTTGTCGTTAATCCACTTAGCAACACCAGCAGCACCAGAATTCTGGTTGATGGTAACAGAAGGAGCTCTCTTGAGGAATTTCTTTGTATCGAAAATATTGTAAATTTCCTCGTTCTTGAGAAGGCCGTCTGCGTGAATTCCAGCCTTTGTTACGTTGAAGTTCTCGCCGACGAAAGGTGTCTGCTCAGGAATCTTGTATCCGATCTTCTTCTCGTAATATCTTGCGAGGTCTGTGATTACGGTCGTATCCATGCCGTCAAGAGTTCCTCTTAGCTGTGCGTATTCGAAAACCATCGCCTCAAGAGGTACATTTCCCGTTCTCTCGCCGATTCCAAAGAGAGTTGTGCTTACTCCCGAGCATCCGTAAAGCCATGCTGTTGCGGCATTTGCAACAGCTTTGTAGAAGTCGTTGTGACCATGCCACTCCAGATTTTCGCTTGGCACGCCCGCATAATTCTGCAGGCCGTAAATGATGCCAGGCACTGATCTTGGAAGAGCAACGCCGTTGTATGGAATGCCGTAGCCGAGCGTGTCGCAGGCACGGATTTTTGCAGGCATACCAGCCTGCTCCGAAAGTTTCTGAATCTCTGTAACAAATGGCACAACAAAGCCGTAGAAATCCGCTCTTGTAATGTCCTCGAGGTGGCATCTTGGAATAACGCCCGCCTCGAAAGCGTCGCTTATAACGGACAGGTAATGCTCCATAGCCTGTTTTCTCGTCATGCCAAGCTTAGTGAAGATGTGGTAGTCCGAACAGCTTACAAGTATTCCTGTTTCCTTAACGCCAATATCGTGAACGAGCTTGAAGTCGTTCTTTGTGGCTCTGATCCATGTCGTAATCTCCGGAAATTCAAGACCGAGATCCTGGCATCTCTTGATTGCCTCCCTGTCTCTCTCGCTGTATACGAAGAATTCCGTCTGTCTGATGATTCCTTTAGGGCCCGAAAGCTTCGACATCATCTTGAAAATATCTAGAATCTGCTTAACCGTATAAGGCTCCCTCGATTGCTGTCCGTCTCTGAATGTCGTATCTGTAATCCAGATGTTCTCAGGCATTCCGTAAGGGCTGTTTCTGAAGTTGAACGAAACCTTAGGGATTTCCGTATATTCGAAAATTCCACGGAAAAGATTAGGGCTCTCTACATCCTGAATCTCGTAGTTGTAGGTGTTCTGCTCTAATAAATTTGTCTTGTGGTTAAGTTTAATAATGTCATCCATTTGTCTCACCTCATGGCTTGCTGTTTCGAATTAGAAATCAGCGATTTGTAAATGATTTAAGTGCGAATTTCGAATTCGCTTAATTCTTGTAGAATTGTATACTGGTATTCTAATCCTTTCGCTTTTTACTGTCAATATTGGCCCGAAAAATTATTTTTCCCTATCCCATGGGCTCGCTTCGCAGAAAAATCGCCGAGTCTTGTGTATAAATACAGCTATTTTGTATACAATTTGCTCAATTATGGGGCGGTAACAAAGATTAGGGGCAAAAAGAACGCCCTCTTCAAGGAATAAACCTCGAAGAGGGCGCAGTAGCAAAAGATTATAATGCCCAAATTGGCGGGCTTAAGGTGCAGAGTTCCTACATCTCCATATGTTTGAAGCTCTCTGGCACCTCTTTGTAACCGTTCGACTTCACATAGCCGATAATTACGCCAACTACCAGCCAGCTAAAGCCGACAATGTAGCATATCTTATCGAAGCCTGTGAAGACGTAACCCAGGATGACAATTCCGATAAGCGGAAGCACCAAGAAGTTCCAGATGCCGTGGGCATCACGACACTTCTTTTTACCAAAGAAATAATAGATAACTGCGACATTCAACATGATAAACGAGAAAATCGCACCGAAGTTCACCAGTCGAACCAGCGTGTTGGTTGGAACCGTCATGGCGATGACAAGTGAGAAGATTGCCAAGAAGCTGATAGCCTTGTATGGTGTCTGGAACTTTGGATGTACCGCACCCAAGAAGCTTGGCAGTACCTTGTCACGGCCCATTGTAAACAAGAGACGCGCAGCAGATGACTGTGCTACCAGTGTGTTGGCAATTCCTGCTGCCAGCAATGTGATGATAACCATGAAGAACTCGAACCACTTGCCGATGGCGAGCGACGCCGCATCGTAGAAGCCTGTAGCTGCATCGGTATTCTGCCAATCTGGAAGGATTGTGCAAGCAAGGTATGTCTCGATGACGAACACGATGCCGACACTGACAAGAGCGATGATGGTAGCTTTGCCGATGTCCTTTTGTGGATTGATGGACTCCTCAGCTAGCGTGCTGATGCCGTCAAAGCCCAAGAACGACAGAGCTGCAATCGTGCAGGCGCTTGCGATGAACTGCAGATTAATCTTACCTGGTTGATAGAATGGATCAATCTTGAATTCCGCACCGCCACCGCTGATGTACATAATTGCACCGACGATGAAGATAACAACCGCAACCAGCTCGACAAAGAACAGGATAAGGTCGGCCTTCGCGGTATATTTGACACCGCTGACGTTGATTGCCACATTTATGATGATGAAGAGCAGAATCCAAATCCAATAAGGGATTCCGAACGTGCCTTCCGCAATTGCGGACACCAACTTATACAGTAGAGCTGGTACGAAGATGTAGTCTAACAATATCATCCAACCTGCGATAAAACCGACATGATGGTTGATGCCGTGCTGTACATATGTATAGACGGAACCGCCCATAGGAAATTCCATGCTCATTTGACGATAGGAAAGTGCCGTGAAAAGCATGGCAACCGATCCAATCAGGTAAACTAATGGTGTCATTCCGCCACTGGCCTGTTCGACCTCGCCGAACACTGCCATCGGTGCAATTAGCGTCATCATGACGATGCCGTAGAACACCAAATCCTTTAACTTAAGCGAGCGATTCAAAGTGGGCTGCTGAGCCGCTTGATTTTTTTCTTCCATAATAGAGTCCCTCCTTCCTTCTTAGTGAACCAGCGCCTTGCCGGCAATCTTTGGAACACCCGCGCGGATGCACATGTAGATTGGGCAAGGCAGTGTGAACTGGTTAATCTCGATATCACACTGCAGTGACATATACAAGAACGCATCCGTCTTGTCCCATTCATAAGCATTCATAATCAGGCGTTGCATCTCTGCGCACGCACACTTCAGCGCTTCTTCGTATTCTGGGCGTGCCACGTTGACATACCATTTCTCTGGAGTCTCAGTTACAGGGAAATGCAGTTCGAAATTCTTGATAACAGAAACGCGAACAGTAATGTTGCCTGCAATTTCAATGCCGTTGCCACACAATTCGCAGTCTCCCATTGACGCGTGAATATCGCCCATGCCAAGCAGTCCGCCTGAAACCTGCACTGGGAAGTACATACGGCTACCCTTCTTGATAACCTTGCTGTCCATGTTGCCACCGTGATCTCCAATCTGTACGCACGCAATCTCCTCGCCTGCTGGTGCTACACCGATAACACCAATCATCGGATCCACTTCCCACTGGAAGTCGTTAAAAGTTGCAATTCGATTCTCAATCGGAATCACTTTTGTGCGTGGTTCACAATCTTCGACCAGCGGTCCCCCCACCGCACAGCATACGCCCTGCGGATCAACCTCAACGTCGAGAATATCTACTACCAGCACATCGCCTGGCTCCGCGCCTTCCACGTACAATAGACCAGTTGCAAAATCGGAAGTCTCTTCATCTAGGTCAAAAGGGAAATCCGCATCCGTTTTAACCTGTCCAGAGTAGCAGTCCAATGTTCGGAACTGCACCGTCTCGCCATCCTTCGCACGGTAACAAGGTTCGTGGTCTTTCGAAAAAGTTCTTACAAAATCGTCAATAACTACCATAAGTAATTCCTCCTTTTCGTCCTTTCTGTTATATTATTATAGGAGACATGTCGTCTTGGAAAAATTCTAACCCTCAAGCGAACTAGAGAGTCAATACATAATTCGTGAATTTTAACAAAATGCCCCGTTGTTTTTCGTGAAAAAAGTCAAAAAGTTCTATTCCACATTAACGGTAACAAGAATATATATATCAATATCGTGAAATGAAAAGGGAAGGCAACAACAGAAGGGCAGAATAGGAGGCCCGCCAATGAAATCCGAAAAGCTGAAATCGACACAAATCAAATCCACGTCCTCTGGCGACGTCACGGCAATGGTTTTTTCGCAGGATCCGAAGGCGACTGCGCAAGAACA
The DNA here is from genome assembly GCA_963588675.1 of Sphaerochaetaceae bacterium. Taxonomy (GTDB): domain Bacteria; phylum Bacillota; class Clostridia; order Peptostreptococcales; family Anaerovoracaceae; genus Crickella. The sequence goes on from CAVAIH010000001.1 coordinate 23,104, forward strand.
GAAGCCTGCAGTGCAAGAGTCCAAGCCAGCGCAACAAATGTACAAAATTGGCGAGTTCTCGAAGTTAACTGGGCTTTCTATTCCGACGCTCCGTTATTACGATCAGCTCGGTGTCCTCTCTCCGGAAATCAAGCTACAGAACAACTATCGCCTCTATGCTGGACGTCAACTCTTCGAGACGCAGTTCATCAGTAATATGAAATCAGTCGGTCTTTCACTGGAGGATATTCGCTATCTTGTCCAGCACCCAGAGCCAGACGTTATCCTACCGAAGTTAGAGAACCTGCAACGCAAGTTAGCAGCAGACCTTCGTCAAATACAGAATTTGGAGAAGTATTTTCGAATCGGCGCAGGGCAATCCGAGCAGTCCCTGCCAATACAGAATATCGAGCACAGCTGCCTTACTGCAACTTATGCAATTTGTACAGAAATTGAAGAGTCTCATGCAGAGGGAATCTTTGGCTACCATGCGCAGGCACTTCAAAAGAAACGTGACGAGCTCGGCCTTCGACAGCATTCAGGTATGCGGATTGTCCTACAGGAATTTACTGGAAGTGGTAAGGGACAATTGCTGAAAAACCTTCTCATCTGCCCCGTGCATGCGCCAGAGACGGAAGAGCAGAAAGCTGCCGTGCAGTGGTTTCCCAAAAAGAAGACCATCAGTTGCATCCTGAGAAAAGAAGACGTAGATTACACCAATGAAATCCAAATGCTACGGGAATACCTGTCTACTGAAGGCTTGACGGCGGCAGACAGTCCAGCTGTCGCCGAAGGGCTCTTGGATCCAGGCGACTTGCCTGGTCAGACGATGATTCTAGTGCGACTGCATCTGCCAGTGCGGTAGAAATATTAGAACCTATGCAACTAATTGAATCACAAAAAAGCAAGCCTCAACGTGCTTGCTTTCTGTGATTCTATCTTATGCTCTATTTCTTTCTTCGCAAATTCCCTTAATTTCATTAGACTCATGCGTAAATTACACAATAAAAAACAGGGGCCTTTCGGCTCCTGTTTTAAGATAAGTAATTTCGTTGTTTGCTTCCTTAATCCTCAACAATTTGTTGTGTTTTATTCTAACTTGTTTTCTTAAGCCAAGCTATATTGGTTGCGATGTTCGACTTATTCGCCTTCCATCTGAACGCCGGCAACCATTGTTCCCTTCTTCTTATCTTTACGGAGAATGATACAAGCTACTACAGCCATCAGAGCAACTCCGATACCGAAGAGGAAAATTGGTGTGTATGCTGCATTGCCCCACTTGTCGAGCCAATGTCCGAACATTGCGTGCTCGAAGATATCAGGAATATATCCGATACCTGAGGATACACCTACAGCTGCTGCGTACAGTCTTGCAGGCACCTTACCCTCTGTAGGAAGAGCGAACATTGCGCCGTATGCTCCACTGTTAAGGAATCCTGCGAGGAGGATGATGAAGATAAGTAGTGGAACAACCTTCAGATAGTTATTAGGAATAATTATGATCAGCAGAAGAATAGTTGCTGTCAGAGCGTTGGCAATAGCTACTACCTTGGATGGTCCGCCAAGCTTATCGGAAAGAATACCCTGGAGAGGAGCTCCGATAGCCTGCATTCCGTAGTATCTCATTACTGAGAGGAATGCTCCGAATGTTACTGTCATTCCAAGTACGTCTGTGAAGAATGTCTCTGAGTACGAAAGTGCAATCTGGATACCATATGTACCGAACATTACTGCTCCGAATACCCATACTGACTTATACTTAACAACTTCCTTGATGTCGGAAACGAGTCCCTTGAGTCCTGTAGGAGTCTCCTCAGATGCCTTCTCGACGAAATCCCATCCGTTCTCCTTCTGCTCTTTTCTGCAAGCTCCGATAGTTAACCATGCAAATGCTGCGAATAGGAAGCAGATGATTCCGAAGAAGAAGAATACAGCTACCATTCCCTTACCATCAGAGATTGTTGAATACTTAGCATATACAGGAACCATTGCTGTGTTAACAACCCAGTATCCGAGTCCGGATGCTCCGGAATAGAAACCTACCATTCTTCCCTGATATTCGTCCGGTGCAAGCTCTCTCAGTCCCTTGAAGATACTTCCCCAGAAAATGAACAGTGATGTGAAGATAAGCAGGAACCATACGATTGCTGTCATCTTGTATGTAGGGTTAGCAATCAGCAGGAAGCACAGGAGACCTGTAGCAACTGTTGATATGCAGATACCCTTTCTTGAGTCAACCTTGTCAGCAAGCAGACCACCGATAGGGAGTCCGAACAGTTCTCCGAGACCGTAAATTGTCATCAGGAGTCCAAGCTGAGCGTTTGTGCACCCTGTCATCTCAATCATTCCATAGTAGAAAGTATACTTGATGTATGGAATTGTGAATACGATTGAGTTGCAGAGACCGATAGAGATAATTGCCAAATAAATTTTTGGAGTTAGTTTAAAAGGCTTTTTTTCAATCATTTCTTTTCTCCTTTTTCTTCATATTTGTAAAACGTTGTGCTTATTCAGCTTTCTCGGACTTCTTAATATCCGAAGTTTTGAGGATTGTTATTCCCGTTATACCAAGGAATATTGATACAAGTGGTGATATCATACTAAAGAAGCAATAAGGTAAATATTCTATTGTTGGGATTCCCAGCGCCGCTACCATTACAGCTGCGCAGGAACTCCAAGGCACAATTGGTGATGTAACCGTTGCCGCATCCTCCAGTGCTCTTGACAAGTTCTGTGGAGCGAGTCCTCTATCCTCGAATTCCTTCCTGTACATCTTGCCTGGAATGATAATGCCGAGATACTGGTCACCTGTTACAATGTTAGTTCCGAGACATGTCAGAACTACGCAAGTGATAAGACCGCCTGTTGACTTCGCAACTTTGAGCAACTTAGATGCAAGAATATGCAGACAATTAGTTGCGTCAAGTACAGAACCGAAGCATATAGCACATAGAGTCAATGACATTGACCACATCATTTTCTGAATGCCTCCGCCCGAAAGGAGTGTTGCGAGCATTTCAGAATCGCTATCGAATACGAATCCGTATTGGAGAGCTGTACCAACAGAGCTAACCGATTCACCCTGGAACAGCATTGCACAGAGGCAGCCGAGAATTACTCCGAGGAATAGGCTAGGCACAGCCGGTTTCTTTAATATTCCCATTAAGATAACTACGCATGGTACAAGGAGTAGCAGAGGATTAATAGTAAATCCTGTAGTTATTCCTTTCTCAATTTCAGTAATTGTTGCAATTGATGAACCGGAACCACTGTACTTGAATCCCATGAATAAAAATATTATTCCTGCGATTCCAAGTGAAATTCCGCTACTTACAAGCATGTGTCTGATATGATCAAACAATGTAGCTCCGGCTACAGCAGGTGCCAGGTTGGTCGTGTCAGACAATGGTGAAATCTTATCGCCGAAGTATGCACCGGATATTGCAGCTCCTGCTGTTACAGGCATTGGGATTCCGAAGCCTGCACCGATTCCCAGGAATACTACACCCATTGTTCCAACTGTTGTCCAGCTTGATCCTGTTGCTGTAGATACGATAGCACATATAACCATTGCCAGGAACAAGAAGAACTTAGGGTTGAGGATCTTGAGTCCGTAGTAAATCAGTGTCGGTACAATGCCTCCCTGAATCCAACAGGCAATCATCATACCGATAATTCCGAATATGAGCAGTGTTACTGCAATCTCCTTGATTCCGTTGCCGATTGCTTCCATTAGCTCATCCCATTTGAAACCGAGCCTGTATATTGCATACGCGGAAATAACCGTTGTTGAGATAATCAGCGGTACATGCGCATCTCCTTTAAGGAAGATTACATTGTACATGAGGAGCGCCAGCGAGAAAACTACCAACAGCAGTGACTCTATGGCTGACGGCATCCTCTTTTCTTTTTTTTGTTTTGTTACAGTTTCCATTCACACACCTCCATCCGTTATGGAGTTATTTGCGAAGAATTACAAGAGCATCTGCTGCTGCTACGCCTTCGCCTTCAGGATATACGAACACTGGGTTGATATCCATCTCCGCAAGATCGTTCTTGTGAGCTACTGCAAAATCACCTACGCCTACAAGAAGGTCTGCGAGTGCCTCGACATCGAGCTTAGGGTTGCCACGGTATCCGGTCATCAGCTTGTATGCCTTAAGTGACTTAATCATCTTGAGGGCATCACTCTTCTTAATTGGTGCAGGGAAGAGAGATACATCCTTGAATACTTCTGTGAATACTCCACCCATTCCACAGAGAACCATAGGTCCGAACGATGGGTCGTTAGTAACACCGACAATTACTTCAGTTCCTGCAGGGAGCATCTTCTGCATAAGTATTCCGTTGATCTTAGCGTCAGGACACTTAGCTGTGCAGCTCTCCATAATAGCCTTATATGCTGTAAGAACTTCTTCCTTTGACTTGATGTTCAGCTTAACTCCGCCTACATCTGATTTATGCAGAATATCTCCGGACTCTACCTTCATTACGATAGGAAATCCGATCTCATCTGCAAATTTAACTGCTTCGTCCTCGCTCGTTGCGATGAACTCTGCAGGTACAGGTACTCCGTACTGCTTAAGCAATTCCTTAGAAGCGTGCTCAGAAAGAGCTACCTTCTCACCTGTAAGAGGTGCATCAGGAACAGCATCCTCGAGAGACTCTACGTCTGTTTCGTTCAGCCAATTAACGTACTTGCCCAGCTTAGCGATGTGCTTGTATCCGTAATAGCAAGGAGCTGTTACAGGGATGCCTGCAGCCTTAAGAGGCTCTACGTATTCAGGCATTCTTCCTGACTCAACAGCCGGAACAACGAAGATTGGCTTAGTAACTCTGCCCTCTTCTCTCAGCTTGATAATTCCCTCTGACATGTGCTTAACGCAGAGGTCTGTGAGTTCAGTTACGATTGTTATACCTACTACAGCCATGTCGAAGTTGTCATCGTTAATAATTACTTCTGCCGCATTAGCAAACTCGTCTGTGTCGTAGCAGATATCTGCTGTTGTATCGAGTGGGTTGCTTACTGTGGCGAACTCGTCGAGTACTGCCTTAACTGCTGCCTTACCCTTCTCTGTAAAGTCAGGGTAATTGATGTTGTAAATAGATCCAACATCGCAAGCTACACCGTTCTCTCCGCCGGAACCGTTAAGGGAAACGACTCTGTCACCCTTTGGCAACTCAGGGATTGTGGCGAACATGTTAGCCAAGCTTGCGAGATCCTCAAGGTCGTCAACACGGATTACACCGTACTTGTCAAATATAGCATTGAATGATGCATCTGATCCTGACAGTGATCCTGTGTGTGATGATGCAGCCTTGCTTCCCTTCTCGGACCTACCGATCTTGAGAAGAATAACCGGCTTTTTCTTGAGTGCAGCCTTCTTAAGAGTCTCGAGGAACTTCTTAGGGTTAGTAACACCCTCAATATAGGATACGATTACCTTAGTATCCTCATCATCGATAAGGAAGTCAATGTAATCTACTACTTCTACGATTTTGCTGTTTCCACATGAGATTACATATGAGAAATCAGCCTTACCGCTGTCGAGAAGGAGTGTGCAGATCATGCCACTCTGTGATACGAGTCCAACCTTACCTGCCTTCTCAGGAACTGTTGTCATGAAGCCCATTGCAGGAATGCTGTCTACAACATTGATGTATCCTGCACAGTTAGGTCCCATAAGAGCCATATCCAGTTCCTTGCACAGAGCCTTAAGCTCTGCCTCTGCCTGCTTATCTTCAGGCTTGCCTGTCTCGCCATAGCCGGCTGCAAATACTACTGCACCGCCTGCTCCCTTTTCTGCTGCCTGACGGATAATGTCAGGAACAGTCTTCTTGTTAGAAGCTACGATTACCATGTCGATATCTTCAGGTAAATCGAGCAGGCTGTGATAACATTTGTGGCCGAATACTTCGTCTCTCTTAGGATTAACGAGATAGATATCCTTCTCAAGTCTGTCAGCTGCATGCATCTCCATCAGCTTAACAGCGAAACCACCGTATGTTTCTTTCTCTGTTGCGCCAACTATGGCAAATTTCTTTGGCTTTAATAACTTGTTAAGATTCAAAGCGATTCTCCTTTCCTGCTCTATTGCTCGATTTCAAATCCGGCTCTGAACGCCTCAACATTCTTCGCGTTGAACTTGCCCTTGCCTGAATTCTCGAAGTACTCACACATTGAATCTTCGAATTCCTTCTCTTCGAACATACCAGTCTTCTTGCATAAATATCCGAGCATACAGATATTTGCTGCCTTCTCGTTGTTGAGAGAAATTGCCAGATCTGTTACAGGTGCCTTGAACACCTCGATGTCTGTTCTGTCAATCTTCTTCTCATCTACGAGCGAAGAATTTATGAATAGGGTTCCTCCGGGTTTCATTGTTGACTGGAACTTCAGAAGTGAAAGCTCATTCATTGCAATCAAAATGTTTGGGTGGTCTGCATAAGGGCTCGCTATTCTCTCGTCGGAGATAATCACATTACAGTTAGCTGAGCCCCCACGCATCTCACTACCATATGAAGGAAACCAAGTAACCTTTTTGCCTTGCTTATATGCTGCGTAGAGCATTAGCTTGCCGGCTGTCAGAACGCCCTGACCACCGAATCCGGCACATATAATTTCTTTTAACATATCATTAACCCTCCTTACTTATCGATGAATTCGCCCATCTCATAGCGAGGAACGAGTTCCTTGGTAATTCTTTCCATTGCTTCTGCAGGCTTGTAGCCCCAGTTAGTTGGGCAAGGAAGTAGAACTTCGATCAGCGAGAAGCCCTTGCCGTCGCGCTGCTTCTCAAGAGCCTTGCGAACAGCTTTCTTAGTCTTGTTGACCTCAGCAGGGTTAGTAATTGTTGTTCTTGCGAGGTATGCGATGTCAAGATTTCTCATTACGTTAACGACGTCGAAGTCAAGACCGTGCTCCTCGAAGGAACGACCCCTTGGCGAAGATGCTGTCCACTGACCCATCTGAGTAGTAGGAGCCAGCTGTCCACCTGTCATTCCGTAACATGTGTTGTTCATTACGAAGAATGTTACATTCTCATTACGTGTAGCACATGTCATTGTCTCACCAAGTCCGATAGCGTATGCACCGCCGTCTCCTGCGATTGTCATGCAGTACTTGTCAGGTCTTACTCTCTTCATTGCTGTGAGAGCAGCACCCATCTTACCATGTGGTGGTACGATTGCGTCTACTGCCATGCAATACTGGAACTGGTGGTTACAACCGATATCTGAACAAATAATGGAATCTCCGATAATATCCATCTCTGTAAGAACCTCTCCGAGAATACGGTCAAAGATTGAATGTCCGCATCCTGCGCAGAATGGGTTCTCGCACTTCATAACAGCAGGTGCCTTTTTTGCAGTCTGTCTTGCCATATTAGTACACCTCCTCTTCATTTACCTTACCGGCAAGTATATCTTCAGCGAACTCAACACACTGGTCAACGCCAGGTACCTTGTAAGCTGTTGTCAGAGCGTATACAGGATACTGACACTTGCTGTACAGCATTACATCCTCACGCAGCTGACCCATCATGTTCATCTCTACCGTTACGAGTGCCTTGCAGTCCTTCGACAACTCTGCGAAAGCCTTTCTTGGGAATGGCCACAGTGTGATCAGTCTGATCATACCGAGCTTAACGCCCTTAGCTCTTGCTTCTCTTACAGCTCCCTCAGCTACTCTTGAAGAAATTCCGTACGCGATGAAAACTACTTCTGCGTCCTCTACCTGTACGGACTCCCAACGCTGCTCGTTCTCGATAATGTCGCGGCACTTCTGGAGGTACTTAGCGTTCCAGCCGTCGATATCCTCGTTGTAAGTCTTATCTGTAACTACCTTGTTAGGAACATCACCGATAGGTGTTCCCTTAACGGCCCAATCATACTGGTCGATATCGTATTCCTTGTAGTCTCTTACTTCGCAAGGCTCGATCATCTGTCCGATTGTGGCGTCTGACAAAATCAGTACAGGGTGGAGATACTTCTCGGCTAGTTCGAATGATTCGTAAGCCATGTCCATGTTCTCCTGTACGCTGTTAGGTGCGAGTGTAATCAAATGATAGTCACCATTTCCGCCGCCCTTAACTGCCTGCCAGTAGTTGTCCTGTCCTGCTCCGATGAAGCCGTCGCCGATTCCGTATCTCTGTACGCAAGCAACTACTCCCGGAATTTCAGCACTTACCCAGTAAGCGATACCTTCCTGCTTAAGGGAGAATCCTGGGCCGGAGGATGATGTCATTGCACGAGCGCCGAGTGCTCTTGCTGCGAAAACCATGTTTACGCTGGCAATCTCGGACTCGCCCTGTACGAATACTCCGCCTACTTCTTTCTGTCTTTTGCTCATCCACTCGAGAATCTCGCTCTGTGGAGTGATAGGGTATCCTGCATAGAAGCGGCAACCGCCTCTAATAGCTCCCTCTGCGAGAGCCTCATTTCCTTTAATTAATACAGTTTCTGCCATTATGCTCTACCTCCTACAGTATCTCGAATACCAGGTCCGGACACATTGTGTAACAGCTTCCGCACTGTACGCACTTGTCCTGGTCAACCTGAATTGTTACCACGCCCTTGCCGTTAGTATAGTCGGAAAGGGAAATAGCACCAATCTTGCAATTAGCAATGCAAAGATAGCAGCCTTTGCAGCGTTCTACATCTAGTTTAATTTTTTCCATTTCTTTACTCCTATTGGATTAATTGTGATTGGCGGACCCGTTGTGGATAAAGCGGATTAACAACGAATCCGCCGACATAAGCGGCTGAATTATTTGCCCTGCTTAGCAAGTTCAGCCTTAAATACTCCTGCAAGACGTCTTATACCTTCCTGGAGGTTAGGAATGTCATTAGCTGTGAAGTTCAATCTCATTGTGTTCTTGCCGCTTCCGTCAGCGTTGAATGAAGCGCCAGGGATATATGAAACTTCTGCATCAAGAGCGTCCTTGAGCATCTTGCCTGTATCGAAATTCTCAGGGCATGTTACGTAGAGGAACATACCGCCGTCAGGAACTGTGAAGCTTACGCCTACAGGGAACTCTTCCTTCATAATCTGAATAAGAGCATCACATCTCTTCTTGTAGTTTGCGCAAATTTCCTGAACGTGTGCATCAAGATCATATGCCTTCATGTACTCACGAACATGAACCTGTGTGAACTGGTTGCACTGAAGGTCAAGACCTTCCTTAATCTCTTCGATTCTGTCGATGAGGTTAGTGTCTTCTGAAATTACATAAGCAATTCTGAGTCCAGGTGCAAGAATCTTGGAGAATGATCCGAGATAAATAACCTGTCCTGTCTTGTCAAGAGCCTTCAGGCAAGGAATGTGCTCACCGCGGAATCTGATCTCGCCGTAAGGGTTGTCCTCAAGAATAGCAATATGTCTGTACTCAGGCTGTGCCATGAACTCGAGGAATTCCTTTCTCCTCTCCAAAGGCCATGCCTTACCTGTTGGGTTCTGGAAGTTAGGTATTACGTATACAATCTTAGTGTCAGGGTTAGCCTTGAGCTGTTCCTCGAGTGCTGAAATCTTAATTCCGTACTCGTCTGTCTCAACACCTACGATATTAGGCTCATATGGCAGGAATGCATTGAGTCCGTCAAGATAGCTTGGCTTCTCAATAAGAATCGTTTCATGGTTGTTGAGAAGAGCTGTTGCGCACATTGAAATGCCCTGCTGGCATCCTGTGCAGATGATGATGTTGCTGATATCGATATCAACGCCCTCGTTCTTCTTCATACGAGCGCAAATGAGTTCGATAAGCTCTGTGTCACCACGTGTAAGTCCGTACTGAAGTGCTTCCTTATAGAGCTCCTTATCATTGAAAATTGTCTCTGCAGCAGCCTGCAGTTCCTTCATTGGGAACAAATCTCCGTCAGGAAGACCGCCCGATAGCTTAATCAGGTTAGGATTGTTTCTGGCTGCAATCTCTGTTGCAACGTCTCTGATAACAGATCCTCTTACGGTATTCATTCTGTCTGCTAAAATCATTACTACATTTCCTCCTTCGTAATACATTGTATTCTATTGTGCGGAACTCAATTCCGCTAAAACGTTATTGTTTAATTCAATTCCGCTGTGCAGAATTGAATTCTAACTTTACGAACTTATATTATACAAATACCCTGCTTTTGTCAACGATTACCCGACTTATAAATGGATATAACGAAATAAAAAAACAAGAGTTGTCCCTGTTGACAGCTCTTGCTCTGAATAATTGCTTCAACCTTTGCAAACAAACCGAATCAGCCTCTCGGCTTCTGTAATAATCTTTGCAAAGCATATATAATGTTCTAAATTAATTGTTTGGATATTTCATCACAAGCTTCACGAAGAGTCTTATATATATTCTCAACACCAAGCTCCGCAACGTGGCCCTTATATCCGCTTACGCTTATAGCAAGAACGGCTTGACCCTTTCTGTTTAGTATAGGACATGCTACGCAATATAAGCCCAGCTCGTTCTCTTCGTCATCTATCGCATATCCCTGTTTCCTGATTTTCTCAATCTCACGTATAAACGCTTCGTTATCTGTAATCGAATTCGGCGAAGAACCCTTGATTTCGATAGAACGCATTTTGACAGGATCGTAGTCTTCTGAATGCGCCAGCAGAGCCTTGCCTATTCCCGAATAAAAGCACTCGTATGTCTGGCCGACCGATTCCGTGACACTCAGGTTTCGGCTGCCTCCCCTTTCCTGCCATATTGTTAACGCATAATAACTGTCGGTGCGCGACATATCCCGAACACCGACATTAACCGTCTCCTTGTATTGTCTTGCTATCTTCTGAGCATAAGGCTTTACCATATTAATAAGTGCGGATCTCGTCTCTACACGCTTTCCCAGCATAAACAATTTATAACTTAGATCATACTTGGAAGTCTCCGTGTTCTGATACACATACCCTCTATCTTTGAGCGTATTGAGAACCCTGTGTATCGTACTTTGGTGTTCACCCATAACAGCTGCCATTTCGTTAACACCCATAGGTCTGTCTTCTCTGTACAGCAATTCCATAACATCAATTGCTCTGTCGACAGCGATTATATTTGTACTCCTTCTTTCCTTCGAATCCTTTGTCTCTCTTGCCATATCTTCCTCCGGCATCTTATCTGTCTGAGTTTCCTATCAGGAATAGTTGCTAATATTATAAGGCTCCCATGTGCCAAAATCAAATTATAATTCTATTACGCGGAATTTAATTCTTTCGCGCGGCTTATTTGCAGGTAACGCATGCGGAGATGTAGGCCTCAGCTCAATCAACGCGGTTCTCCTCATATTTATGCGTTTCATGGGACTTGACGGAGTCTTCTTGGGAGGATCTTGCAATAAAAAACAAGCCTCGAAAGGCTTGCATTGATTCGTATTCAGACTGCGGGCTTACAAGAACCACTCAGGTTCGCGCCTTTTGACGATGTGGACAACTTTTACTACAAGCGCTGATTTGCATGCAATGTCTAACGGAGCCGGCTTAACCTTAAGGCAATCAACCTCTGTTCCAATAAGCCTCTTCAGCTTGCTTGTGGTGAGAGCGCCGAAGGTCTTGAATTTCTCGAGGTCCTGCTCGTCAGGTCTTGTTTTTTCCAGCTTTGAAAAAACTCTGCCTCGTACAGGATGTGAGACGAAGGCGGCCGCGCTGATGACATTGAAGCCCTGTCCTTCAAGGAACGAATAGAGGTTGAAAAGGGTCTGTCCGTAACTTGCGCCCTTGTAATTTATAACAGCAACCGCCATACTGCCCTTCGAGTGAAGGCGCTGTAGAAGTCTTGCGCAAGGGAGCGGAACCTTGTTCTTGATTACAGGAACACAGATGACAACAAGGCTATCGCAGTCGAAGTTGAGATCTCCCTTAGTGGCATGAAGTGGAATGTCAAAGCAAGCCCGATCAAGCTTCTCTGGTAGGAGCTTATCGAGCCTGTCTGCAATTTCTGTCACTATTCGCTCTGTTATTTCCGATGCACCATAATCGGCGCAGAAATATAATCCCTCTATCTTTCTAATCATGAAAAAATTGTAGCACCTTTAGGCGCTACAATTTAGTCGGTTATGTGAATTTTTGCGGTCGCAGAATCTTCATATTCAGCGGTCGCCTCGCTGTCATACTTGCAAGCACCCGCCTCGAGCAGAGGCCCCTGCGACTTGTGACTTGTGACTTGCGACCTGCGGCTTGCGACTTGCCATTATTTATATTGCTGATCCCATTTCTCGAAGTAATCTATCTGCATCGCTTCCTTGACCTCGGCGAGTGTCTCGTTAGCCTTCTTGTTAGCGGCTTCTGTACCCTTGCGGAGAGTTTCGATTACTTCCTCAGGATGAGCCTCGAAATATGCTCTTCTCTCTCTAATTGGTGTGAGGAAGTCGTTCAGGACTTTAAACAAGAACTTCTTGCACTTAACATCTCCGAGTCCGCCCTTCTGATAGTGAGCCTTCATCTCGTCGAGATTCTTGTACTCAGGCAGGTATTTCTCGAAGGCATCCTCTGGGCAGAAGGCATCAAGATAAATAAATACTGTATTGCCCTCGATCTTGCCAGGATCTTCGATTCTGAGGTGTCCTGGGTCTGTATACATGGACATTACCTTCTTCTTCAGCTCTTCTTCCGAGTCTGAAAGATAGATGGTATTTCCAAGCGACTTGGACATCTTTGCGCCACCATCGATTCCAGGAAGTCTCAAGCATGCCTTGTTCTTTGGCAGATAAATCTCAGGCTCGATGAGAACATCCTTGCCGTATATATAGTTGAATCTGCGAACAATCTCTCTGCACTGCTCAAGCATTGGCTCCTGATCTTCTCCTACAGGAACAAGAGTTGCCTTGAACGCTGTAATGTCTGAAGCTTGGCTGATTGGATAATTCAGGAAGCCCATAGGAACACTGTCTCCGAAGCCTCTGAGCTTGATTTCAGTCTTGATGGTTGGATTTCTCTGAGCTCTTGCAACTGTTACAAGATTCATGTAGTACATAGTGAGCTCATGCAAAGCCCCCACCTGTGACTGAATGAACATATTTGTTTTCTCGGGATCGAGGCCTACCGACAGATAGTCGATGGCAACCTGCATTACGCTCTCTCTTACTTTCTCCGGATTGTCAAAATTGTCCGTAAGAGCCTGTGCGTCGGCAAGCATTACGTATACCTCGTCGAATTCGCCTCCGTTCTGAATTTCGAGACGTTGTCTCAGCGACCCTACATAGTGGCCAATGTGCAGTCTTCCGGTTGGCCTGTCGCCTGTCAGCATAATTTTCTTATTCTCTGCCATGTCTATCTTCCTTTCTTATATACATTTGATTCAGTTATAACCACGTCCATGCTTACATCATTTCCATAGACTGGTACATCCTCTGACATCAGTTTCTCGTAGCAAAGCGCGTATTTCGCAAAAGTCGTCTTCTCAAGGAACCGGTCGTAATATCCAGCGCCGTGTCCGAGTCTGTTGCGCTTAACATCACAGCTCACACAAGGGATGATCGCCAGATCAATTTCGCTCTTATCGACAGCTGTTGAGTCGTCCAAAGGCTCCTTGATTCCGTACTTGTTGAGCTTCAAATCCGACTCTCCAGTGATGAGCCTTGCCTCCATCAGATGCTCTTTGGTATTCGTGCAAAGAGGCACGCATACTCTCTTTCCCTGCTTGAAGCATTCCTGGACTATAAGGTCGGTGGATACTTCCCTGTCTGTTGAAAGATAGAGCATTAGCGTCTTGGCATTCTTAAATTCTTCCTGCTCAAAGAGAGCCTTGCGAATTTGAGCATCAGCCTTTGACATGTATTCACGGCTTAGCTTTTCTCTTCTTTCTTTAACATCCTCGCGGAGGAGCTTCTTTACATCTACTTTCTCGTCGCCTAGGCGGTCGATGATTTTGCGCCTTATGCGCTTAGTATACATTATCGACATTCCAACGCCCACGCCTTCTGCAATCGGAAAAGCCAACCAGACATAGTTAACATTTCCAAGCTGTCCGAGCAACCATGCAACCGGTGTGAGAACCAGAAGCTGTCTTGCGATTGAGATGTACATGCTGTAGATGCTTTTGCCGAGGGCCTGGAAAATCGCGCCTCTCATGATACAGAACGCCGCGAGTGGGAATACCAGCGATATCGTCCTAAGAGCAACCGTTCCAACCGCAACCAGCTCGTCGGATGCGCTAAATATTGCAAGCAGTTGATGAGGGAATACCCAGAAAATCACTGTTCCAAGACCCATAATCAGAACCGCAATTCTGACGCTGACTCGCATTACTTCCTCGAGTCTATCCTTCTTGCGAGCGCCGAAGTTGTATGCGGCAATCGGAACAACGCCGTTGTTCATGCCGAAGATAGGCATGAATACGAAGCTCTGTAGCTTGTAGTATACTCCGAAAGCGGCAACCGCTGTTGGCGTGAACTTAATCAGAATCTGGTTAAGCGTGAAGTTCATAACAGAGCCTATGGACTGCATTACTATTGAAGGAAGCGCAATGCCGTAAATCTCCTTCATAATCTTGAAGTCAGGCTTGAAACTGCTCCACTTAAGAGTGATTTCTTTATTGTATTTAATGTTGAAAATGAAGCCGAGAACCGCACCGCAAATCTGTCCGAAGATAGTCGCAATTGCAGCGCCCTTTACTCCCATGGCAGGAGCACCGAAATATCCGAAGATGAGGATTGGGTCAGCAATAATGTTGATGATTGCGCCTGTGCTCTGCGAAAACAGGATGAATTTGGTCTTGCCCGTTGACTGCAGTAGTCTCTCAAAGGAGATCTGTATAATGGATCCGAAGGAGAGCCAGCATACTATGCTCAGGTAGTCAGTTGCATACTGAATGATAACAGGATCATCGGTCTGCATCCTGAAGAAAGGCTCAGCCAGGAATCCAAAGAGCACGAACAGCAGGTAATTTAAGCCCGCGAGGATAAGCCCGTTGTGCGCTACCTTGTTAACCTTGTCCATCATCCCCGCTCCAAGATATCTTGAAAGCAGGGCACTCATACCGACAGAGGTTCCTATGGCAAATGCAATAATCAGCATTTGCACAGGAAAAGCAAGCGTAACAGCTGTCAGGGCTTTCTCGTTAATCATCGCAACGAAAATGCTGTCGACAATGTTATAGAGTGCCTGCACCAGGTTAGATACCATAAGCGGTGCTGACATCGTAAGCAAGAGCTTCCCTATTGGTTCTGTCCCCATCTTATTTTCGGGCATTACTCTGAAATCTCCAATCTTTTTTCTAAATCTCGGACCTTACTGTGAAATCTTCGGTCCGTTCTTTAATCTTCTTTAATCTTCTTTAATCTCGGACCTTATTCTGAAATCTCCAGTCCTTTCTTCTTAGCGTATGCTCTCTGGCATGCCTTAACTATCTCAACCAATGGAATGATCAATATTGCAAGTGCCATTGCAATGAGGTATTCCTTGAAATCAATTACTGTAAATTCGAAGAGGTCGGCAAGGAAAGGAACCTCAATTACAAGCGTTGTGAGAAGGAATGCTGCTAATGCAGATCCCCACAGCCACTTGTTCTGCTTATCTAATGTAAAGATTGATTTCCTTCTTGATCTCATATTGAACGAGTGGAAAATCTCACACATTGACATCGTCAGGAACGCCATTGTGATTCCGTCATCGCTCTGAGTGATGTGCCACTCTCCAACCTCGATGAATTCGCCGATGAAGTATGCAGCGATAATAAGAAGTGTTGTCAGGGCTCCCTGATAAAGGATATCCTTATCCATTCCGCCCGCAAAAACTCCGTCCTTAGAGCTACGAGGCTTCTTCTGCATCGAATCCTTCTCGCCGTCTTCCATTCCGAGCGCAAGTGCTGGAAGCGAGTCTGTGATGAGGTTAATCCACAGCAGGTGTGCAGGCTTGAGAATTGTGAAGCCGAGTATTGTTGCTGTGAGAATTGAAAGCACCTCACTTATATTTGTTGCAAGCAGGAACTGAATTGTCTTACGAATATTCGCATATACTCTTCTGCCTTCTTCAACAGCGGAAACGATAGTCGCGAAGTTGTCGTCGGCAAGAATCATATCTGCTACATTCTTTGTAACGTCTGTTCCTGTAATTCCCATTCCGACACCGATGTCTGCGGACTTAATAGCAGGAGCGTCGTTAACGCCGTCACCTGTCATCGCCGTAACCATCATGTTAGCTCTCCATGCTCTTACGATTCTTACCTTGTGCTCAGGCTGAACTCTTGCATATACGGAGTATGTCTTAACGAGTGTCAAAAGTTCCTCGTCGCTCATATCGTCGAGCTTAGCTCCGAGGATTGCTTCGTCAGCGGACTCGAGCATACCGAGGTCCTTAGCGATTGCAACTGCAGTATCGAGCTGGTCTCCTGTAATCATGACAGGTCTGATTCCTGCTTCTCTGCACTTCTTTACAGCGTCCTTAACCTCAGGTCTTATAGGGTCAATCATTCCTGTAAGTCCTACGAAGATAAGATCATCTTCGAGAGCCTTGTCGCTGAAATCCGTAGGTGCCTTGTCATAGACTCTAAGCGAAAGTCCAAGCACACGAAGTGCTTTTCCAGCCATCTTAGCGTTCTCTTTCTTAACCTGCATTATGAGCTCGTCCGTAATAGGAACGATGCCTTCAGGTGTAAGAATCTTGGTGCAGTGTGATGCGATTACATCAGGTGCGCCTTTAGTGAATTGAACATATCTTGATGCTCCGATCAGCTTGCCGAGAATTGTATTCTCGTCGGAGATTGTATCGAGCTTAACGTTCTCATGTACGGTTGACATCATTTTACGGCCTGAGTCGAAAGGAGCCTCTCCTATACGAGGGAAGTCCTCTTTCAATAAAGGCTTGTCCATGCCAAGCGATGAAGAATAAGCTACAAGAGCTGCCTCTGTTGGCTCGCCGACTACGCTCTTCTCGCCGTTCTCGTTCTCTACAAGCTCTGCGTCTGAGCAAAGAGCCATGCCTGCAGCAAGAACCTCTTCATCCTGACAGAAATGATCGACAACGGTCATCTTGTTCTGTGTAAGAGTTCCGGTCTTGTCTGAGCAGATAACCTGAGCGCATCCCAGTGTTTCGACAGCTGTCATCTTACGGATAACAGCGTTTTTCTTGGACATCTTGGTAACGCCCATCGAAAGAACGATTGTAACTACTGCCACAAGACCTTCCGGTATAGCGGCAACAGCAAGAGAAATCGCAAGCATGAATGTGTTAATCATTACATCTGCATTGATTGTTCCTGCCTTGACAACGCCAAGGATGAAGATAGCTACGCAGATTACCAGGACAAGTCTGGTAAGAATCTTAGAAAGCTGTGCAAGCTTGAGCTGAAGAGGTGTCTGCTCGTTCTCTGCCTGTGAAAGCGCGTCTGCGATCTTTCCCATTTCGGTTCTCATTCCGGTTCCTGTTATAACAGCAACGCCTCTGCCGTATACAACAGTGCTTCCCATGTAGACCATGTTCTTTCTGTCACCGAGAGGAACGTCTTTAGCCTCAGCTGAAATTTCGAGTACCTCAGCCTGCTTAGTTACAGGAACGGACTCACCTGTCAGCGCGGATTCTTCAATCTTCATGGAAGCCGCTTCGAGAAGTCTTCCGTCTGCAGGAACGCTGTCGCCTGCTTCGAGAATTACAACATCGCCAGGCACAACATGCGAGCTCTCGATGGTGACGATTTTGCCATCGCGAAGAACTTTCGACTTGGCCGCCGTCATTTTCTTAAGGGCTTCAATAGCCTCCTCAGCCTTGCTCTCCTGAACTACTCCGAGAACAGAGTTGAGAACTACTACGAAGAGGATGATGAAAACGTCGGCAATTGACTCGCCCTCATATATCGATGTGACGAGCGAAAGTGCTGCCGCGCAGAGAAGGACGATAATCATAGGGTCCTTCATCTGATCGAAAAAGCGCTTGATGTTGCTAACCTTTGGGGGCTCGACCAGCTTATTTGCGCCGAACTCCTCAAGTCGCTTGTCGGCCTCCTGTGAACTCAAGCCTTTCTCGCTTGTTTCATAGGCCTCGAGGACATCGTTTGCTTCCTCAAGATATGCCTTGTAATCTTTTTCCATGTGTTTTTTCTCCTTTATATATTTTGTATATATCGATAGAAAGCCGTTTGATTTGCCTTGTTATTAACAAGGTATTATATCATTATATCGGCGTTTCTTCAACGTCAGTCAAATGAAT
>CAVAIH010000002.1:0-37531 GCA_963588675.1 Sphaerochaetaceae bacterium
ATATGCAAAGGCGTATATTCGAACACTTTGACATTGTTCTGAACGCAGGCAAGAAGCGCAACTCCCCTCGCCTCGCCGACGAGTATCGCTGTCGTCGAATTCGTATTAAAGAAAAGCTCCTCTATCGACGCTTCATCGGGCTGATATTCCTGAATCAGCTTGGTCAGCTCATCATAAATAATCTGAAGTCTTTCCTCAGGCGGTGTATGCGCTTCAGTAAAAATCGAGCCGTATTTCACAGGGTGAAATTTGTTGCCCTTATAATCCAAAATTCCATAACCCATAATGGCATAACCTGGGTCAATTCCAATAATTCTCATTACACAAACTCCCATTCGATTATACTACTAATGGGCTTTCAAGTCTATTAAGATAGCGCTTGCGCAGGCAATTAAAAGAGCCTGCAAAGCCGTTAAAAAAGTCTATTGCGTTCTTCAAAAGAATGCCTGCGCAAGCTAGTCAAGGAAACCCGGCGCAGGCTCTCGCGAGCACAAAAAAGCAGGCCTCATCTTGGGCAGGCCTGCTGATTCGTCAATCGATATTAGTAAAGCCCTGTGATTACTCCATCATCTGACACATCGATATTCTCTGCCGATGGGACCTTTGGAAGTCCTGGCATAGTCATAATATCGCCTGTAAGTGCAACGATGAAGCCAGCTCCTGCGGATATCTTAATGCTCTTAACAAAGATTTCGAAATCCTCTGGCGCGCCGAGGAGCTTAGGATTATCGGAGAAGCTGTATTGGGTCTTAGCCATACATACAGGAAGATTGCCATAGCCGAGCTCATTCAGCGTCTTTATCTGCTTCTTAGCTTGAGGTGCGAAATTAACGCCCTTACCGCCATATATCTTTGTGACAATCGCTTCGATCTTGTTTTCGATGCTATCCTCGAGATCGTATGCGAATCTGAAGTCGTTTGGCTGTTCGCAGAGTCTTACAACTTCCTCAGCAAGCTCAATTCCGCCTGCGCCACCCTCTGCCCATACATTTGAAAGCACCGTATTGACAGAAAGTTCTTTTGTTTTCTTGAGGATGAAATCAAGCTCCTTATCTGTATCGGTTGGGAAGCGGTTGATTGCAACAACGCATGGAAGTCCGAAGACGTTCTTAATATTTGAAACATGGCGAAGGAGATTAGGAATGCCCTTCTCAAGAGCTTCCAAATTCTCTTCTCCGAGGTTTTTCTTGTCTAAGCCACCGTGCATCTTAAGAGCCCTTACAGATGCAACGATTACAACAGCATCAGGCTTAAGGCCGGCCATACGGCACTTGATATCGAGGAATTTCTCAGCTCCGAGATCTGCACCGAAGCCTGCCTCTGTAACCGTATAATCAGCGAGCTTAAGCGCAAGCTTGGTTGCAAGAACAGAATTGCATCCGTGTGCTATATTCGCAAAAGGTCCGCCGTGCACGAAGGCAGGTGTTCCCTCGAGCGTCTGCACAAGATTAGGCTTAATTGCATCTCTGAGAAGCGCCGTCATAGCGCCTACTGCCTTGAGATCCTCTGCAGTTACAGGCTTGTCATCATATGTGAATGCAACAATTACCTTGGCTAGCCTCTCTTTCAGATCCTTGATGGAGTCTGAAAGGCAGAAAATAGCCATAATCTCAGAAGCGACAGTAATCTCAAAAGAGTCCTGTCTTGGCATTCCGTTAGTGCGTCCGCCGAGTCCGTCTACGATGTTACGAAGTTGGCGGTCGTTCATGTCTATGCATCTTTTGAACCCGATTTTTCTTGGGTCAATTCCGAGCTCATTTCCCTGATGAATATGATTGTCAAGCATTGCAGCAAGAAGGTTGTTAGCGGTACCTATTGCGTGAAGGTCTCCTGTAAAATGCAGGTTGATGTCCTCCATTGGCACGACCTGTGCATATCCGCCTCCTGCAGCTCCGCCTTTAATACCGAAAACCGGTCCGAGCGATGGCTCTCTGAGAGCTACGTTCGATTTCTTTCCGATTCTTGCAAGCCCGTCAGAAAGGCCTATCGTTGTGGTTGTCTTTCCCTCGCCTGCCGGAGTCGGTGTGATTGCCGTTACAAGTATCAGCTTGCCGTTTTCTTTTTTCGTGTCCTTAATTAAAAGCGGATTAACCTTTGCCTTGTATTTGCCATACTGCTCAATGTATGACTCGTCGATTCCTGCCTTTTCAGCAATCTCGGTGATTGGCTTAAGCGTCGCCTCGTGCGCGATTTCAATATCTGATTTAATTGCCATATACTATATATTCTCTCCTCTTGTTCAGATTTTTAATCTTGTATTTCTTGTAGTTTCTTTTCCTATTTCTATCTAAGTACTTTTCTTTTTTTCTATCAATTTAAGCACTTTTCTACTTTTCTTAATTATATAGCTATGCTTGAAATTTGCCTACTTAAAGTACTTAACTGCGGATTCAAACATGTGAATGTCGTAATTTCCGAGAACATTCTTATATAAATTATTTCCCCATCTTTCGGAATGTCCCATTTTGCCGAAGACTCTTCCGTCAGGCGATGTGATGCCCTCTATCGCATGAATTGAACCATTAGGATTGAAGTGAACATCCGCGCTTACATTTCCGTCAAGATCAACGTACTGAGTTGCAATCTGGCCATTTTCGGCAAGCTTCCTTACAAGCTCATCGCTTGCATAGAATCTTCCCTCGCCGTGCGAAATAGGAACGCTGACGATGTCTCCTACATTCATCATCGAAAGCCATGGCGACTTGTTCGAAGCAATTCTCGTCCTTACGATTCTCGACTGGTGTCTTGCAATCCTGTTAAAAGTAAGTGTCGGACAATCAGCGTCGGTGTCGATGATTTTTCCGTAAGGGACAAGGCCGAGCTTAATCAATGCCTGGAAGCCGTTGCAAACTCCGCACATCAGGCCGTCTCTCTTCTCAAGAAGCTCTGTGACTTGCTCTTTGATGGCTTCATTTCTGAAAAAGCAAGTGATGTACTTGGCACTGCCGTCTGGCTCGTCACCGCCTGAGAATCCGCCAGGTATGAATACAATCTGAGTATCCTTGAGGCTCTTTGCAAATCTTTCTATAGACTCGCTTATTGCCGAGGAATCAAGATTTCTTAATACCATAATTTCAGGCTCAGCGCCCGCATCTCTCATGGCCTTAGCAGCATCGTATTCGCAATTTGTTCCTGGGAAAACAGGAATGAGGACCTTAGGCTTAGCGACCTTGATGCTTGAAGAGGACCATTTCTTAGCTTGATAAGAAAATGCCTCGAGCTCTGTATCGGCGTCAGCTATATTGCATGGGTAAATGTCCTCGAGCCTATCCTCGTATATGCCCTGAAGCTCGCTTAGGCTTATGCTCTCGTCTGCGTAAGCAAAGCATCCATCATCTGTTACTTCACCGATTAGCTTGACACCAGCGCTTAACTTGCTATTCTCGATCTCCTTGCTATCCTTGACATCCTCGATATTCGAATCTTCTGCAAGTTCGATGAGAAAGCTTGCATATTTATATCCGAACAAATCATTAAGATCTAAATTGTTGAACTTAAAGCCGTATCCGTTTCCGATTGCCATCTTGAGCACAGCCTCTGCCACTCCGCCGATTCCCAGTGTATAGCAGGCAAGTGCTTTTCCACTTCTTTGAAGCTTATTTAATTTATCAAAGAGCTTAAGCAGTGAATCGATTACAGGGAGACCGTTCTCGTCATATTCAGGTGAAAGCATAGCGAGCTTGCTTCCTGCCTTCTTAAATTCAGGCGAAATAATGTTATCAGCCTTCTCTGTTGTGACAGCAAATGATACAAGCGTTGGCGGAACATCGATGTTCTCAAACGAACCGCTCATCGAGTCTTTACCACCTATGGCCGCAACTCCAAGTTGCATCTGAGCCTTGTATGCACCGAGAAGTGCCGACATAGGCTTGCCCCATCTTGAAGCATCAGAGCCGAGTTTTTCGAAATATTCTTGGAAAGAAAGATATACGTCCTCGAATTTCGCACCCGTTGCTACGAGCTTACATACTGACTCTACAACCGCAAGAAAGGCTCCGTGATATGGACTTTCCTCTGTGATATATGGGTTGTATCCCCAAGCCATCATTGAGCAGTCATCCGTATGCTTCTTCTCGACGGCAATCTTGTGAACCATTGCCTGAATTGGAGTCTGCTGATATTTACCGCCAAATGGCATAAGCACCGTATTTGCGCCGATTGATGCGTCAAATCTCTCCGAAAGTCCCCTCTTTGAGCATACGTTGAGGTCCTGTGCAAGCGCCTTGTAATTTGCTGTCCAAGAGCCCTTCACTTCCTTGTTCTTAAGCTCTGCTTTTGCGGTCTTGCAATTTGCATACTTAGGCGCTCCGTTGGTATCAAGGAAGGACCTTGCGATATCTACAATCGTGTCGCCGTTCCATCTCATGACGAGCCTTGGCTCCTCAGTGACTTTGGCGACGATAGCTACATTGAGGTTCTCTTCGTTTGCTATTTGTGTAAAACGTTCAACACTGTCGGCAGAAAGCACCACGGCCATTCTTTCCTGCGATTCTGAAATAGCAAGTTCTGTGCCGTCGAGGCCTTCGTACTTCTTTGGCACTTCATTCAGGTTGATATCGAGGCCGTCTGCGAGCTCTCCGATTGCTACAGATACACCGCCTGCGCCGAAGTCATTGCAACGCTTAATCATCTTGCATGCTTCGCTGTTTCTGAAAAGTCTTTGAAGCTTTCTCTCCTCTGGAGCATTTCCCTTCTGAACCTCTGCTCCGCAGGTCTCTACAGAATGCGAATCATGAGCCTTTGACGAGCCGGTAGCTCCGCCGATTCCGTCTCTTCCTGTTGCTCCACCAAGAAGTATTACAACATCTCCTGGTGCTGGAACTTCTCTTCTTACATTCTCCGCAGGAGCTGCACCTACTACAGCGCCAAGCTCCATATGCTTAGCGACATATCCGGGATGATAGATTTCGTCAACAATGCCTGTTGTAAGACCTATCTGATTTCCGTAAGATGAATATCCCGAAGCAGCAGTCTGGACGAGAGTCCTCTGTGGAAGCTTTCCTGGTATAGTTTCGCTTACAGGAACTGTTGGATCCGATGCTCCTGTAAGTCTCATTGCGGCATATACATATGACCTTCCCGAAAGAGGATCTCTGATAGCACCGCCTATGCATGTAGCCGCACCGCCGAATGGCTCGATCTCTGTCGGATGGTTGTGAGTCTCGTTTTTGAAGAACAATAGCCAAGGCTCTTTAACACCATCTACTTCAATTTCTATCTTAACGGTGCATGCGTTGATTTCTTCTGATTCATCGAGCTTGTCGAGTTTGCCAACTTTCTTGAGATATTTACCAGCAATTGTGCCTATATCCATGAGAGTGACAGGCTTAGTCCTCCCAAGCTCCTCTCTTGTCTTGAGATAATCATTATATGCTTCTTGAATGAGCTCATCCTCGAAGCTTACATTCTCAATTATCGTATTAAAAGTCGTATGTCTGCAGTGATCCGACCAATATGTGTCGATCATTCTAAGCTCTGTGATGCTTGGGTCTCTCTTCTCTTTGCAGAAATAATCCTGGCAGAATTTAAGATCCGCAAGATCCATCGCAAAGCCGTAATCTCCGAGCATTTCCTTAAGCTCAGCCTCGGATTTCTTCGTAAAACCGTCTATTATAGCAACTTTTGAAGGTACCTCGTAGGCTGTCTCAAGTGTTGAAGGAAGCTCGAAGCTTGCCTCTCTTGACTCAACAGGATTGATCACGTGCTTCTTGATTGCTTCTATATCGCTCTCGCTTAAATCTCCGTAGAGCGCATATACTCTCGCGGATTTAACAAGAGGTCTTTCGCCCTGAGAAATTATCTGAATACATTGACTGGCAGAATCAGCTCTTTGGTCGAACTGTCCTGGAAGATATTCAACAGCAAACACATATGCACCCTTAATCTCGTCCTCTAAAGAAGCATATGTTATGTCGATCTGTGGCTCTGAGAAGACTATTTTGACAGCATAATCAAAGAGCTCTTTGTCGATTCCTTCAGCATCATATCTGTTGAAGAGTCTGACATGAGAAAGGCCTGTAATTCCGAGCACACTCGTTGCGTCATCGTACAACTTCTTTGCCTCTGATGCGAACTGCTCATGTTTCTCAACGAAAATTCTATATACCATTAGATACCCTCCTATTTACGCTTAGACATTTGCGCTTAGATAGCTTAGAAAATTCTGAAAAATTCGGCCGTTACTTTGAAGAAAGCGCCGAAAGTGCCTTCTTGCCGATGTCGTGCCTGTAATATGCGTTCTCGAAATGAATGCTCTGAACTTTCTTGTATGCCTTATCTATTGCAATCTCAAGATTCTCGCCTTTGGCTGTAACTCCAAGCACTCTTCCGCCGTTTGTCATAAGAACCCCGTTATCAAGCTTAGCTCCTGCAACAAATACATCATCTTCAATCTCTTCAGGTATTGAGATTTCAAATCCCTTCTCGTATGAGAGAGGATATCCTTGTGATGCCATGATAACGCAGGCACAGCTCTCGGAAGACCACTTAATCTCACATTCGGCCAGGCGTCCCTCAGTCGTCGCCTTCATGATGGTCAAAAGGTCGCTTTCGAGAAGCGGAAGAACTACCTGAGTCTCAGGGTCACCGAATCTGCAGTTATATTCGACAACCTTAGGACCGGAAGGAGTTAGCATCAGGCCGAAATATAGACAGCCTTTGAAAGTTCTTCCTTCGTTATTTAGCGCTTCAATGCTTGGCTTAAATATCGTCTCCATGCAAATCTTCGCTATTTCTTCTGTATAAAAAGGGCTTGGTGCAATCGTTCCCATGCCCCCTGTGTTGAGGCCCGTATCTCCGTCACCCGCTCTTTTGTGGTCCATAGAAGAGATCATAGGAATTATGGTTTTTCCATCTGTAAAGGCAAGAACGGATACCTCAGGACCTGTCATGAATTCTTCAATTACGATTTTGTCCCCGCTTGCTCCGAACTTCTTATCTTCCATTATGGAAAGTATGGCTTCCTCGGCAGTTTCCTTGGTCTCAGCGATGATTACACCCTTTCCGAGTGCGAGTCCGTCAGCCTTGATAACCGTTGGATATGAAGCCGTTTCAATATATTCCAAAGCGGACTCTGGATTATCGAAGGTCTCGTAATCGGCAGTCGGAATATTGTATTTCTTCATGAGATTCTTTGAATATACCTTCGAGCCCTCGATTATTGCAGCGGACTTGCTTGGTCCAAAGCATGGAATGCCAGCTTGCGTAAGCTCATCAACCGCACCGAGAACCAGCGGATCATCGGGCGCTACAACAGCATAATCAATTGCGTTTTCCTTAGCCCATTCGACGATTTTCGATATTTCCTTTGCGCCTATATCGACACAGATTGCATCCTTTGCAATACCGCCGTTACCTGGCAAAGCATATATCTCGCTGACGTCCTTGTTCTTCTTAAGGCTTTTTATAATGGCATGCTCTCTTCCGCCGCCACCTACTACCATTATTCTCATAGATTTCTCCTTGCGATATTTGTGAATATCTCTTTGCGACACTAGTGAATACTTGTTGCGATATTAGTGGTGGAATAATCTCATTCCTGTAAAACAAAGAACCATACCGTATTTGTCACAGCATTCGATAACAGCATCGTCTCTTACCGAACCGCCAGGCTCTGCGACATATTTAACTCCGCTTCTGTATGCTCTCTCGATATTGTCGCTGAATGGGAAGAAAGCATCCGAACCAAGCGCCACATCCTTGCAACCTGCAAGATATGCATTTTTCTCTTCTGCTGTAAAAGGTTCAGGCTTCTCTGTGAAATACTTCTGCCATATTCCGTCAGCGCAGACATCCTCCTCATTCTGATTGATGTAGCTGTCGGTGATATTATCCTTGTCTGCTCTTCCAAGTCCATCCTTGAAAGGAAGGTCGAGCACCTTGTCTGCCTGTCTTAGGAACCATGTATCAGCCTTTGTTCCTGCAAGCCTTGTGCAATGAATTCTCGACTGCTGGCCTGCTCCGACTCCGATTGCCTGCCCGTCATAAGCGTAGCAGACAGAATTTGATTGTGTATATTTAAGTGTAATAAGAGCTACGATAAGATCTTGCACAGCGCTTTCTGGAAGGTCCTTGTTAGCGCTTACTATATTGCTCAGTAGCTCTTTATTTATTTCGAAATCATTTCGCCCCTGCTCGAAGCTGATGCCAAACACCTGCTTGCGTTCCTGCTTCTGTGGAACATATGCTGGGTCGATTTCTATGATATTATAATTGCCCTTCTTCTTTCCCATGAGAAGCTCAAGTGCTTCTTTATCATATCCCGGAGCGATTACTCCGTCTGAGACTTCTCTTTTGATAATCTTTGCAGTGGTAACATCGCAGATGTCTGAAAGCGCAATCCAATCGCCGAAGGAGCACATTCTGTCTGTTCCTCTCGCCCTTGCATAAGCGCAAGCAAGCGGTGAATCGTCAAGGCCCTCGATATCATCAACCCTGCAGGCTCTCTTTTGCTTAAGATTGAGCTTTGTTCCGACTGCTACTCCTGATGGGCTTACATGCTTAAAAGATGCGGCAGAAGGCATATTAAGCTGTTCCTTAAGTTCTTTAACAAGTTGCCATGAATTGAATGCGTCAAGGAAATTTATATATCCAGGCTTGCCGTTCAGTATCTTAATTGGCAGGTCTTCCCCATTCTCCATAAAGATGCGAGCAGGCTTCTGATTTGGATTGCATCCGTACTTTAATTCAAATTCTTTCATGCTGTCACCTATTTATTCTTATTAACCATTCTGTTCTCTCTCTTGCCTGTCGCAAGATCGATATATCTTACATACAGCGAAATTCTGTTGTTTTCATTGAGTGCATTCCACAGCTTATCTGCGAAAACATCGATGTCATCTTCAATTTGAACTCTCTCGGGCTCACCTTGGAAGGTCGGAATTGGGTTTCCGTCACATACGTAGGTGTGTATAAAATGCCCAAGGCCTGCTTTTGCAGGATATGAGTAAAGATATCTTGCGCAGTCTGTTCCCTCGGCGTCGATGCTCTTGAGAATGCTCATCTGATATGAGAAATCGTTATCTTCGAAATTAAGAATTCCGCTTATTCTCGGTGTGAGATTAGGCGCATCTGGCTCGAATTCCCTCGAATTCAAAGCTTCGAAGAAGCACTTTCCGTCTTTGAGCCCCCCCAGAACCGTATCTGTCTGGTCGCCGTTAGTGACGATCAGCTTGTTCTCGTATTCTCTGATTGCCGAATAAATTATGAGGCTTGGATCCTCTACTTTCGAAGCGTCGAAAGGCTCTGTGAATACCGAAGAATCTTCTTCTGTAAAAATTCTATTGCGTGAATTGGTACTTCTTCCCATGATGAAGTACGCTGTGCACGCCTTGCTACCGTCGGGAGTCTTGCCGATTATTATGCCTCTTCCGGGATAGGTGTTATCACTTAGAATTTCGGCGATATCATTTATCTTGTAAATATCCATTCGTAATCTCCTCAATTGCCTCAGGCAGAATTACCCACTCCGCCTGCTCCATAACTCTCCTCTGAAGAGTCTCTGCTGTATCTCCCTCGAGAACTTCTACGGCTTTCTGCTTAATGATTTCTCCTCCGTCTGGAATCTCATTTACATAATGAACCGTCGCTCCTGTCACCTTAACGCCCTTATCGAGCACGGCCTGGTGAACCTTCAATCCATAGAAACCCTCTCCGCAGAAAGACGGAATGAGTGACGGATGAACGTTGATAATCCTTTTCTCGTAATGCCTTGTAAAATCCTCGCTAAGAATCGAAAGGAAGCCTGCAAGAACGATCAGATCAATTCCTGCACTGTCGATTGCTTCTATCATGGCCTCCTCGAAGGCTCTTTGACTGCCGAGCTCTTTCTTTACAAAAACAAGGCTTTCTATCCCCTCTTTCTCGGCTCTTTCGAGAGCGTAGGCGTCCTTCTTATTTGAAATAACAAGGACTACCTCCCCGCTTTTGATAATACCGCTCTTCTGGGCGTCTATAATTGCCTGAAGGTTAGTTCCGCCACCCGAAACAAGTACGGCAATTCGTGCTTTATTTAGCATATTCTTACCTTTTCCTCTGACTTCTCAATAACACCCATTACATAAGCGTCCTCGCCGTTAGCCTTAAGGATTTCGATAGCTCTTTCGACATCAGATGGAGCAACGATTATGCTCATTCCGACTCCCATGTTAAAGGTATTGAACATATCCTTTTCGCTGATATTTCCCTTCTTTGCTATAAGGTCAAAAATAGGAAGAACCTTAATATCCTCCCTCTTAATTACAGCGCCGAGGCCCGCAGGAATGCTCCTTGGAATATTCTCGTAGAAGCCTCCTCCTGTGATGTGCGAAATGCCTTTAACTTCAATTTCCGAAAGAAGCGCGAGAACCGGCTTAACATAAATTCTTGTTGGTGTAAGCAGTGTCTCGCCAATGGACTTTCCGCCGAGTTCTTCAACAGGGCTTGTAATATCTGCTTCTTCAACATTAAAGACCTTGCGGACAAGTGAGAATCCATTTGAATGAACACCACTTGATGGGAGAGCGATTATAACATCTCCCGCCTGCATTTTCTTGTTGTCGATAATCTTGTTCTTGTCAACAACTCCTGTGCAGTATCCGGCAAGGTCATATTCGTCTATAGGATAGAATCCAGGCATTTCAGCAGTCTCACCGCCAATCAGCGCAGAACCCGACTGCACACAGCCCTCGCAAACGCCCTTAACAATGCTCTCTATTCTTTCGGGAACGTTTTTCCCACAAGCAATATAATCAAGGAAAAACAACGGCTTAGCGCCGACGCAGATAATGTCATTTACGCACATCGCTACGCAATCGATGCCGACCGTATCGTGCTTGTCTAGGAGAAAAGCAAGCTTAAGCTTGGTTCCTACACCGTCAGTTCCCGACACAAGAACAGGCTTTTCTATGCCCTCAAGGTCAAGCTCGAACATACCGCCGAAACCACCGATATCAGAGCATACGCCCTTAGTCATTGTCTTTGCGATATGCTGTTTCATCAGTTCGACAGCCTTGTATCCTGCCGTAATGTCTACGCCTGCATTAGCATAAGCCTCTGACTTTGATTGATTGTTAATAGCCATTAGCAATTTCCTTTCTGGATTTACTCTATCCTTTTCTGCTTTTTCCTTTTTTTCTTTTCTTTACTTTTCTACTCTTTTCCGTTCCAGCAGTAAGTGCAAAGCTCGCACTCATCAAGTCCGATTGCTTCAACTACACCCTCTAAGGTCTGGAATTCCAATGAATCAAAGTGTAGCTTGTCGCTGATTGCCTTGCGAAGATTCTTTCCCCTCTCGGTATTTGAATCTGCATATTCATCAAGATATTCAAGCCCCTTCTCACCCTCGAGCTCGATAATTGTTTTCCTTGAGATGAGCTCAAGGTCTGAAACGGATCTTGAGAAATTAAGATATTTGCATCCATAAAGAATTGGCGGACAAGCGGACCTTATGTGGACTTCCTTTGCTCCGTTCTCGTAAAGGAATTCAACGGTCTCTCGAAGCTGTGTTCCTCTTACAATCGAATCATCTACGAAGAGAAGCTTCTTGTCCTTAATCAAATCCATTACTGGAATCTGCTTCATCTTGGCAACCTTGTTTCTTTCTTGCTGGTTAGCCGGCATGAAGCTCCTCGACCATGTTGGCGTATATTTGATAAATGCTCTTGCAAAAGGCTTATGACTGCAATTTGAATATCCGATTGCGTGCGGTGTGCCAGAATCTGGAACGCCTCCGACATAATCGATATCCTCACATAGACCTTTAGCACTATCGTTCTCGGCGAGTATCTGTCCGTTCCTGTAACGCATAACCTCTACGTTAACGCCTTCATATGTCGAAGTCGGATAACCGAAATAGCTCCAGAGGAAGGAGCAGATTCTTTTCTTTGTGCCTGGCTGTGCAAGCTGAACCATGGAATCGCTTGTGATTTCAACGATTTCTCCAGGTCCAAGTTCCTTCTCATCCTCATATCCAAGCTTCTGATATGCAAAAGATTCGAAAGTAACCGCATATCCGTCTTCGTTCTTTCCGACAAGAAGTGGAATTCTGCCGTACTTATCTCTTGCGCAGATGATTTTACCGCCCTCTTGCAGAATAATAATCGAAGCCGTTCCGTCTATCTTGTCCTGAACGAACTTGATGCCATCAACGAAGGTATTGCTGTGGCTTATCATAGCCGCGATAAGCTCTGTGCCGTTGACCTCTCCTCCCGTCATGGCATCAAAATGAGCGCCGTCGCAGTCCGACAGGTACTCATTTATCAGCTCTTCCATGTTATTTATTACGCCAATGGCAAGTATTGCGAATTTACCAAGATGTGATCTCACAATAAGCGGTTGAGGATCTCTGTCACTTATACAGCCGATTGCCGAACATCCTTTCATATCCGTAAGAACATGCTCGAATTTAGTTCTAAAGGGTGCATTTTCTATCTTGTGGATTTCTCTTTGTAAACCCTGCTCCTCGGACCAAGCAGCCATGCCGGCTCTCTTGGTACCGAGATGTGAATGGTAGTCGACTCCAAAGAATACATCTGCTACGCATTCTTTCCTTGAAGTAATACCGAAATAACCACCCATTATTGCCTCCTTTTATATGATTTACATGATTTATATTTTTATAAATAAATCCTGCGATATCGTGCGAAATCGTGCGATATTACGCAAAGAATAACTCTGAAAGTGTCATAGGATCGATGTACTTACCGTCCTTGTATACTCTCATGTTTCCGGAAGCAATTTCGTCTATAAGCATTACACTTCCGTCTGCAGCATATCCGAACTCGAATTTGATGTCATAGAGAACCATGCCTCTTGCTTTCATCTCGTCTGCTACAACCTGTGTAATCTTCTGTGTCATCTCCTTGATAGCGTCATACTGCTCAGCTGACATGATGCCAAGGTCGATAAGTCCGTCCTTTGTTACCAGTGGATCGCCCTTTGCGTCATCCTTGAATGTTGTTTCAACATAAGCTGGAAGGTCCTGACCCTCTTCGCAGTAATCACTGTATCTTCTGTAGAAGCTTCCTACAGCCTTATGTCTGCAGATAACCTCAAGTCCCTTGCCGAATACCTTAGCAGGGAGAACCTCCATAGTTGTGTCATCAAGGTTAGCGCTTACAAAGTGTGTCTTAATTCCTGCAGCATTCAGCTTCTCGAAGAAGTAAATTGACATTCTGAGGTTAACATCGCCTACTCCCTCAATAGTGAGTCCAACAGAGTTCTCGCCTGGATCAAAGACGCCGTCTTTGCCTGTGCAATCATCCTTAAATTTAAGCAGGTAGTTACCGTTCTCAAGTTCAAATACGTTCTTAGTCTTTCCTGTGTAAATAAGTTTCATTTCTTTCTTTCCTTTCTGTTTTATAAAACTCACTTTAGAAATATTAAATACGGGACATGATATCCTTGTCCTTAGCAATAACGGCATCTGCGTCATTCTCTCTCTTCTTTGCAAGCTTATCTGCAATATCTGCATCTGAGATTGCGAGAATTTCCACAGCGAGCAGGGCCGCATTTGCGCCTGCATTGATTCCGACTGTCGCAACAGGTATTCCAGGAGGCATCTGAACTGTCGAAAGCAGAGCGTCCATCCCCTCAAGCTGTGCGGATGAACATGGAATACCGATAACAGGCAATGTTGTGTTAGCTGCCAGAGCGCCTGCAAGGTGTGCAGCCATTCCTGCTGCGGCAATGATTACTCCGAAGCCGTTGTCTCTTGCATTAAGTGCAAAATCACGCGCTTCAGTTGGTGTTCTATGTGCAGAGTACACATGAACCTCGAATGGGATTTCAAGCTTCTTAAGCAAATCCGTAGCCTTTACGATTACTGGCAGATCGCTGTCGCTTCCCATTACAATTCCGACTTTCTTCATGTTGATGTTTAGACCTCCTTTTCTCCAAAAAAGCATAAGGGCACACTTGGACTGATATCTCAAGTGCGCCCAGACGGTCGGCATAAATACTTGTTCCTTGTTCCTCTGTGGTGCTCCACGTGATTCCGTCAGTCGCAAAGAACATTTATATTTTTCATATTTGAAGTATATCATATTTCGTTTTGAAAATTTATAGGGAATATGGAATTTTTTTGTATTTATTTGCATATATTGTTTTTGCCGTGTTGGGAATTTGATGGCAGGCTCATTTTGCAATCGGCCATCGAAATTCATGATTGAAAAGCGTCGATTTATGTCGAAAATTATCGACAAAAATATCGAGTCTTATAACTCCTGCTATGTTATACTTAACTTAATTATACGGAGGTACATGATGCGTTATACAAGACAGAACAAGATACTCGAACTTATTGCAAATAACGAAATTGAGACTCAGGAACAGCTTCTCAGAATGCTTCAGGATTCGGGATATTCTGCAACGCAGGCAACAATTTCGAGAGATATCAAGGAGCTTCAGCTGACTAAGGTTCCTGCCAAGAACGGAAGATATAAATATGCCAGAACTAATAATGCGGACCGCCCTATTTCTGAGAGATTCGTTAAGATTTTCAGAGAGACAACACTGTCTTATACACCTGCTCAGAATCTGATTGTAGTAAAGACTTTATCGGGCTGTGGCCCTGCGGCTGCTGAAGGTATAGACTGCCTTGGTATTCCTAACCTTGTCGGCACCATAAGCGGTGATAATACAATACTTCTTGTCGTTGACAAAGAGAAGAATGTAGCGGAAGTTATTTCGATTTTCGATAATATGATGAGTAACAAGAATGATTAATCGAGTAATAATAGATAATTTCGCAACAATTGAACATTTGAGCTTTGATCTCGGCGAAGGCTTCAATGTAATTACAGGAGAAACAGGCGCCGGCAAATCCGTTCTGGTATCTGCTATCAGTATTGCACTTGGTGGCAGAGCCGATATTTCTATGATCAGAACCGGCACCGACAAGTCGCTCATTCAGATTGTCGGCGAAAGAGACAGCGAGGATGTAATTATTTCAAGGGAGCTTCTCTCTTCGGGCAAGAGCATGTCAAAGCTCAACGGCGAAATGATCACGCTTGCCAAGCTTAAGGAATTCTGTGCCGATTGGGTAGATATTCATGGGCAATATGACAACCAGCAAATACTTAATCCTGACAATCATATACTGATTACAGACAGGTTCAGACATGACGCCATTGATGCGGAGCTTGCACTTCTTAAGGATAAATACGACGCCTACAGGCAGGCCCGTAGCGCCTATGACGAGCTTCTGAGAACAGAGCAGCAGGCCAAGCAACAGAAGGATTTTTACCAATTTGAATTTAATTATATAAGCTCACTTAATCTCATGCCTAACGAGGATGAGGAGCTTTCCGAGCAATTTCAAATAATGAGAAATAGCGAGAAGATTTTTTCTGCCGTATCCCAGGCGCGGGCGTGTCTTAACGGAGAGGATAATTCTATTCTTGCAAGGCTTAATCAGACTGCAAATGAGCTTAACAGCGTCTCAAATTACAGCGACGCGCTTACTATTTTGAGTTCGCAGGTCCAGGATGTCTATTATCAGCTTGAGGATATTTCAGATAAGCTTAGAGATATTTCGTCTTCCCTTTCATTTGATGAAGAGGATTTGGACAGAGTATCCCAGAGGCTTAGCGTAATTGAGGACGCCAAGCGCAAATACCACAAGGACTTAAGCGAAATCATAGATTACATGAATGAGCTTGACCGAAAGCTTAATCTTATACAGAATTTCGACTTCGAGAAGGATAGATTAAGGAAAGATCTCGATGCTAAATATCAAGAGCTTGAAGCACAGGCTTCTCTTGTTTCCGAGATAAGGCACAAGACTGCGTCAATCCTCGAGAACGCAATAATTAAAGAGCTTAAGGACCTTGAATTCTCTAATTCGGACTTCAAGATAGATATTCAAAGGCTTAGCGAAATTGGGCCACTTGGCTATGACAAGCTTGAATTCTTGATTTCGACTAACCCTGGCGAACCTTTGATGCCTATGGCAAGAATTGCATCAGGCGGAGAGATTTCAAGAATCATGCTTGCATTTAAGCATATTATTGGGGACTTTGATCAGGTCGAGACTATGATTTTCGACGAAATAGATACTGGAATAAGCGGAAGAACTGCGCTTGTTGTCGGAAATAAGATGAACGAGATTGCCTCACATCATCAGGTAATTTGTATTACTCATCTCCCTCAGATTGCAGCCTACGGCGATGATAATTATCTGATCAGCAAGACAGTTGAGAACAATCAATCTCATACAGTCATCAATCATCTTGATTCAGATGCCAAGACTGTAATGATAGCTACCCTATTTAGCGGAAACAGCTCGGATAATTCTATCCAAGCTGCACGTGAATTGATTGAGAGTGTTAAGAAAAATAGCTAAGGCCGGTTCAGGCCGGGTCAAGCCGAAGCTAAGGCCGTAACAAAGGCCGAAGCCAAGGCCGAATCTAAGGCCGTATCAAAGGCCGAAGCCCAGACCGAATCTACGGCCAGATCAGACTGTAGCAACAAATAACTCAAAGGCGGTTTCTACATCCATGAGACCGCTTTTAATTTGCTTATCAATATTGTATAGCTCTATAAGAAGCTTTCTTAGCCTGTCAGGCCTGAAGCCCTTAGAAGCATAATATGCCTTCTTGAACCTGAATTCATTGACACCGCATGTCTTAGCCATTTGATTCATTGACATTCCGGCATTATCAAGCTCAATTGCGTCATACATGATCTCAAATTGCTTGATAAGAAGCCCTACTATAGGGAAAATCGCTTCCTGCCCTTCTGACGCAAGCGTTACTGCAAGAGTCATGGCCTTATTCTTGTTACCTGACATCATAGCGTCGACGAGGTTAAATACATATTTGTCGTCCTCTCCTATCAGAAGAGCATCAATTATATCTACCGTAACACGATGGTTCTCGCAGGCATTATTTATCCTCTCGAGATCGGCGTTAATATTGCAAAGGAAATATTCGCTACCTCTATTGAAATATCCGCTAAGGTCGATCAGATAATCCATTTCCCTATTGCCGATCATATTGCCTGCTTGGTGAATTCTCTTGCTGATATGGGCCTTGAGTTCGGCCTTATCGAGCTTAGGAAATTCATATGAATAACAAGCTTTAGCCAGTTTCTTGCCGTATGAATTAACATTAGCAGAATGCTTCTGGCTTAGCCTGAAAATAATAATCGACGAGTCGTTATAGTTCTTATCAGTGCGCGATTTCTCAGCAAATTCAAGAAGTTCCTCGCTTCCTGCCATATCAAGCTTCTGATATAAAGGACGATAATCTCTGACCTCAATAACTCTAAATGGCGAGAACATCGAATATGCCCTTGCAGATTGCAAAATCTCATCGGCTGTACATACTGCTCCGTCAAGTTGCACCAAATCAAGCTTCTTTGATTCCTCGTCCAAATTCTTGTCGATGATCAAATCAGAAGCCCAGTTGATCAGATAATCCTCTTCTCCATAGAGCAGAACCACATTGCCTATCATATTATTCTTGAAATCATTATAAAAATCTTTGTATGCCATGTATTTATTGTACCATAAGATCAATGCTTCTTATTGCACCTTTTCTGATATCCAAGCCTATCGTTTTATTCAGGTCTGTTCTGTATATCGTAATTCCCATTTTCTCGAGT
Source organism: Sphaerochaetaceae bacterium (assembly GCA_963588675.1). Classification (GTDB taxonomy): domain Bacteria; phylum Bacillota; class Clostridia; order Peptostreptococcales; family Anaerovoracaceae; genus Crickella. The sequence goes on from CAVAIH010000002.1 coordinate 17,584, forward strand.
CTTTCAAGCACCTCGCTGTGAGGATGCCCATAAATATTATTGGCACCGAGCTGGATTATTGCAATTTCGGGTGAGCATGCCTCAAGAAATTCCTCGCTTGAACTGCTCTTGCTTCCATGATGTGCTATTTTCAAAACATCGCAGGAAAGCTCGTCCGTGCCCCTGTAATACTGCACCATTTTCTTTTCTTCTTCAGCCGTTAAGTCACCAGTTATCATTATGCGGACGCCGTCATATTCGAGCATATATACGGTGTTATTTTCGTTATCCTCATCATATAGATTAAAGCTACTTAGAGAACTTCCTCTTGGCCATATCGGATATAGCTTGCAAGATGAGCTTGTGCTAAATACCGCATCAGAAGCAAATCCCTTAGCATTAGATGGCAATATCTCGTGATTCACCTTGCCTTCAACCCATATTGTTTCTATATCATATTCCTTATTCAAATCCTCTATCCCTTGGTAATGGTCGGCATGAAGGTGCGTCACGAAAGCGCCATCAAGCGATGCAATTCCGTTTTTAATAATATAATCGGATAGATATGTGCTGTTCTCTCCTCCATCTATTATTAAATTGGCAGATTTATTTCTGATATGAGTGCAGTCGCCCTGCCCTACATTTACAAAAACAACTTCGTCGTCGAGAAAAGGATTTCGGAAGCTGATGATCAGCGCTAGAGAAATTATCGCAACAAGAACGCCTGCCTTTCGAAGCTCACCATAATCTTTTCTAAGTATGCGAACCCTCATCCACTCAGACGAAAGTACGAAAATGAATATATAGAAAGCAATCAGCAGTCCCAGATTTCCGCCGTATTTGACAAAAGACATCTCTCCGTCGGCATTGAGAAACTCGTTGAGAGTAATTATCAAGTCGAGCCCTTCATCGATTATGTCAATAAGCAAGGCTGGAATTTGCGGAAATATGCAAATAAGCGCCAGGCCTATTATGCATAGCGGAACAAGAACTGAAGCAAGTGTTACAACAGGAATATTTATAAGTATAGTCAGCGGATTGAAGCGGTTGTAATGATAAGCAAGAAGCGGGCTTGTAGCTATCTGAACTGCAATCAACATGGCCAAATAATCGCTCATGAAGAATGACAACGGCTTGGTCAGAAAGGCGATTCCAAGCATAGCAATAAAAGACAGCTGAAAGCCTGAGCCGAATATCGCATATGGATTTATCAGTGCAAGAGCCAGCCCGGCCGTACTAATCGAACTTAGAAGATCGGATTTCCTCTGTAGATGAACTGACAGAAGGCTGATGGACATAACAAGCACAGCTCTTATCGTAGACGGGCTCCAGAGCGTCATTTCGCCGTACATAAGAATGAGAATTATTATCAGAAGGCTCACAAGAAAAGTTCTTCTCTTTTTAGTCAGAAACCTAAGTAGCGAGAAGACGAAGCCCACATGAAGACCGCTGACTGCAAGTATATGCCCCGTTCCGTTCTCGTTGAAATCGAGCATTGTCTCGTCCGATATCTCACTCTTATCTCCGAAAATCATCCCTTTGACGAGCGCTCTTGCATCGCCTTCGAAGCAATTTGCGAAGCTCGTTCGCTTCTCGATTAGAAAGATTTTTAGACTGATCAAGATTGGCATATTTTCTTCTTCTAATATCTCAACCGAGCTTGCGTTAAAGACGTATTTGACTCCTATCGATTTGAGATAAAGCGCGTAATCAAAGCTACCATAGTTCATCGCAGATTTCGGAATGGTGAGCTTTCCCGCAAAGGAACAGCGCCTTCCTATATACTGGGTGAAGTCATCTGCTTCACTTTCTTGGCTTCCTTCGTTCTCCGAGTCAGCGTCCCGCGACTGTGTTCCTCCATTCTTCGAGACAGAACTTCTCGATTCCTTCTTATCATCATCCTCCGAATCATCGTCCTTCCAATCCTCCCAAGAATCATATTCATAAATGCTCACAAGAAGCTTACTTCCAAGTTCTTTATTGTCAGGCTTAATGGTTAGCTGAATGCCATTCGTGACAGCCTTTGCGGATATGCACCTTCCACAGGCTTCGCTTGCAGAAAGTTCCGCGTCCGCTTTCAAATTCACATAAGAAATCCCAAAGAACACAAATCCGATTATGAGCATCGCAGAGAGAATCTGCCTTTCCTTATTTGCTTTGTTTGCTGAGCTCCCTTCAAGATTCATATGCTGTATGCCTGCAAGCACAAGAATTATCAAGACCGCAGAAGCAATATAATTTGATTTCTCAAAGAAAATATATCCAGAAACAATGCCTGCAATATATAAAGCCGTATACGCAAAGAGCCTTCTTCTAAGCATTGAAATTCCAACAAGCCACAATACTCGCAATACTAAAATATAGGCGCCGAAATCTCGGCACCCATATCGGCGTGTGTTGTGCTCTTCTCCTTTCTTTATAAATCTATTGCAAGGATAGGACATAAATAGCTTCAATTCATTACAGTTTCATTTGGGACTATTTTGCATTATTTCGGGATTTTTTTGCACGAAAAAAGGAAGTGCTTTTCAGCACTTCCGCATTAATCTGTCAAGAAATCGAGCATTTGATACTTAAAGAAATTCGCAGTTAGCCCTTAATCGCTTTAATTGCAAGCTCTCTGTCATCTGCTCCGAAAACAGCAGTTCCAGCAACGATGATATCGCAACCTGCGTTTTTTATCGACTCAGAATTGGCAGGATTTGCGCCTCCGTCGATCTCAATCAGATAGTCATAATTATTCTCTTTTCTTATCTTATCAAGCTTTGAGACCTTATCAAGAGCCGTCGGAATGAACTTCTGTCCCCCGAAGCCAGGATTAACCGACATGACAAGAACAAGATCTACATATGGAAGTATGTCCTCAAGCGCGGATACCGGAGTAGCCGGATTGACAGATACTCCCGCCTTTTTCCCAAGGCTCTTGATATGCTGTACCGTTCTGTTAAGATGCTTGCATGCTTCATAATGAACTGTGATAAATTCAGTATTCTCTACCGCAAAATCCTCAAGAAGCAAGTCGGGATTCTCTATCATAAGATGCACATCATAAGGAACTGTCGCTACATCATCAAGGCTCTTCATAACAGCCGAACCGAAGCTGATATTCGGAACGAAATTCCCATCCATTACATCGACATGCAGGTAGTCAATTCCCTTACTGCATACGTCCTTGACTTCTTCTCCGAGTTTTGCAAAATCTGCCGCAAGCAGAGATGGTGATATCAGTGCCATGTTTTTACCTCTTCCATCATTAGCGTGTATGAGTAATATCTTGTCTTGGCAATCTTGCCTTCTTGAACATCCTGCTTGACCGCACATTCAGGCTCCGAAAGATGCAAGCAGTCCGCGTATTTGCATTTGCCCTCTCTTTTCCTAAATTCCGGGAAAAGAGATTTAAGCTCATATTTATCCACCATAGGCAAGTCGAGAGAAGTGAAGCCCGGGGTGTCATATACGAAAGTGTTCTCTCCTATTGAAAAAATCTCAACGTGCCTTGTCGTATGCTTTCCTCTTTGAGTCTTGTCGCTGATAGAGCCAGTCTCTGCGACCTGAGAATCAAGCATTGCGTTGAGTAGAGTCGATTTGCCGACTCCCGATGGGCCTGCGAGCGCGACAGAATGATTGTCGATTATTTCCATAAGCTCAGCAATGCCATCTCCGCTTATGCTGTCTACTGCCACAGTAGGATATGTATCTTTGTATGTTGCCACATATTCATCGACAACATCTTTAGATTGCAAATCCTTCTTTGTAATGCATATTGCAACCTCTATGCCTCTGTATTCTGCTCCAGCAATCAGCTTGTCTATTATCGGGAAATTCACTTCAGGATGTGCAGATGCAAAGACAACTACAAGCATTTCCACATTAGACACAGGAGGCCTGGAAAGGAAATTCTTCCTCTCCAGGACCTTCGTAATTATGCATTCGTTGTTTTCAGACAACTCATATTCTACGATATCTCCGACGTAGATAAGTTCCTTATTTCTCTTGAGCTTACCTCTTGCCTTACCCATATAGGTATGACCGCCATCGAAGACGAAATAGAAACCTCCGATTCCTTTAACAACTCTGCCTACCATATTATTTCCTTTTTATTGAGAATCCTAATCCTAGAAATCAAGCTTAGTTCTCTGTTTTCTGCTGTGTATCTGTGCTTCCTTCCTTCTTGCAGACCTCAATATCTATTGTGGTGCCCTTATCGAGCTGTGTATTTGCCTGATACTGTTGCCACATTACATATCCGTTGCCATATGCATCGGAATTTCCATATGTAATATTTCCGACTGTAAATCCAGCTGATGTGATTGCAGTCTTGGCATCCTCAAGCTTCTTTCCTGTCAGTGAAGGAACAGTTCCCTGGTCCTTGCCCTTTCCGTCACTTATAGTGATATTAACTTTGCTTCCCTTATCAAGGCTTGATCCTGCAGATGGATCCTGGGCAATTATTGTTCCCTCTGCTTCCTTTGATGTTTCTTCTTTAACAATACCAAGCTTATATCCGTATTTCTTGAGTGTCTTCTCGACATCACTATACATTGTGCCTACAAGGTTAGGTACTGTTCCGTCCTTTGAGCCCTTTGAAAGATTTACTGTAATTGTAGATCCCTTCTTCTGCTCTGTTCCGGCCTTAGGATCCTGACGAACTACATGCTCAGTTGCAACATCTGCTGAATATACGGCCTTGCCTTCTTTAAGCTTGAATCCTGCTTCCTCGCAAGCCTTCTCAGCTTGCTCATATGTCATATCACTTAAGGATGGTACTTCGGCAGTATCCGAGAATACACCAAGCTTAATTATAGCGAGGACAATTAAAGGAATGATAACAACAGCGCAAGCTACGATGATTATGATTCTCTTTTTCTTCTCCTCAGGTGAAAGTGGCTTCTTGTCTTTCTTCTTGCCCTTCTTTCCTTCCTCTTCTGCTTCCTTCTCTTCCTCGAGCACATCCTTCTTGCTGATTGATTTCGATGCCTCGTTGAAAATCGAATTGCCGACAACCTTTGTTACAAATTCAATATTGTCAAGGTCCTCGAGAAGCTCATCGGCACTTGCATATCTGTTAGTCTGGAACTTATTTGTAGCCTTGAGTACAGCTCTGTCAAGTGCAGGTGGAATTCCTGGAACTAACTCGCTTGGTGAAGGAACATCCTCGTTGATGTGCTTAAGAGCTACAGTTACAGGATTGTCTCCGTCGAATGGAACCTTTCCTGTAAGCATCTCGAACATTACGATACCGAGTGAGTAAATATCTGATCTTTCGTCAACATAATTTCCTCTTGCCTGCTCAGGTGAGAAATAATGAACAGATCCGATAATCTTACTTCCTGTTGAAAGTGTTGCGTCGTTAACCGCCTTGGCAATACCGAAGTCGGCAAGCTTAACTACACCGTCATTTGTGATCATAATATTATGAGGCTTAACGTCTCTGTGTATGATCTTATTCTTATGCGCTACTCTGAGAGCTGCAGCAACCTGCTTGCTGATATTGATGACCTGTCTGTAATCCATAGGTGCTTGCTCAGCGATTACTTCGTTCAGAGTTCTTCCATCAACCAATTCCATTACGATGTAGTTGATGTTTCCTTCTCTTCCGACATCATATACGCTTACGATATTAGGATGCGATAATCCAGCAGCAGCCTGTGATTCGCGCTTGAAATTCTCGACAAAAGTCGCGTCTTTGGTGAACTCAGGTCGAAGTATTTTAACTGCAATATATCTGTTAAGGAGCTTGTCCTTAGCCTTGTATACTACAGCCATTCCTCCGTCGCCGATTTTCTCTAAGAGTTCGTATCTTCCGGATAATAGTCTACTACTCATCTTCTTAGTCCTCCTCAAGACCTATACAGATTACAGAAATATTGTCGCTTCCGCCGTGCTCGTTAGCCATATCGACGAGATTCTTTGCGCATTCTCTCATATCTTCTTCCAAAAGCATTCTATGCAAAATTTCTTTTTCGTTGACCTCGTCATACAAGCCGTCGCTACAGATGAGTACCTTATCTCCCGGTTCAACGTATACATTGAAGCAATCCGGAGTATTGCACGCATTCGCGCCTATCGCTCTTGTTATAACGTTCTTCTTGTTGTGGTTCTCTGCTTCAGACTTGCTGATAGCTCCCATTCTGACAAGATCGTTAACGTATGTATGGTCCTCTGTAATCTGGTGGATTTCCGAATTATGCAAAAGGTAGACCCTGCTGTCTCCGACATTTGCTATATACATGAGCTTGTCTACAATGTAAGCAAATACCAAAGTTGTTGCCATTCCCGCATATTTCGGTTCTGAGTCCGAGAGCTTGAGAATAACCTGATTGACATAATCAACTGCAGTCTCGAAGTATCTGAAGACTTCGTCGCGTCCATCTAATTTATCAAGAGGATTATGATGCACGAAATTCTCAAGTGCTTCAAGTGCAGTCTTGCTAGCCATCTCTCCTGACTTGTTTCCACCGACACCGTCCGCGAGCATAAAGAGTCTTTGGTCGCCGAGAACTTTAATCGCGTCCTCGTTCTTCTGTCTCCTCATACCCTTATCTGTGAAATAACCTATTTTCATAAATTCTCCTCAAAATTTATTTCTGAGTCTTTTCCATTATACAATAATAAAAACCCATCGTGTTATTATATGGCAAAATCGCGCATTTTTCAATAATTTTAGCAAAAGGATTCAGTTTAACAAAGCTGTCAACTATTCCGTCATTTTCGTCTTTATTTATGGTGCATGTCGAATACATAATTCTCCCGCCTACTTTGCAATATGAAAAAGCATTCTGCAGAATCTGCGCCTGTATCTTCTTGAGTTCGTCTATCTCATCTAATGTGACTCTGTATTTGATCTCCGGCTTGCTTCCGATTACGCCAAGTCCAGAGCATGGAACGTCACAGAGCACAAAATCGAAGGCCTCGGCAAGCGAGTTGTCCTGCTTTGTTCCGTCAAGAAGCCTCGTTGTGATATTGCTGATGCCGAGCCTCTTTGCAGAGGATTGGATGAGTTTCAATCTATGGTCGTATATATCGCAGGCTGTTATGCTACCGCTGTCAGACATCATCTCTGACATGGCCGTCGTCTTTCCGCCTGGCGCAGAACACATATCAAGGACCTTGCTACAAGGAACAGGTGCAAAAGCCTCAATCGCCTTAATGGAGGATAAGCCTTGTATTGTGAAGCAACCCTCCTTGAAGTATTTGCTTGCCGTCAGGTTGCCGTCCTTTACAATAATTGCATTATTGCTATCAACTGCTTCCTCGCATTCAAAGCCCTCATTTCGAAGTATGCTTACGAGGTCTTCGCGCGTTGTCTTTAAGCTATTTGCCCTTATCGTAAGCACGGGCGAAGTGTTAAGAGCCTTAAGCAGTTTCTCTGTCTCATCGCCATACTGGGATTGGAGAAGATTGCAAAGCTCATCCGGAAATGAATATTTAATATTCAAGCCACAACCTTCTGTGCTTATGCTTTCTTTTGTGCCTTCACCTGCGCCTTCTCCTGCGCCCTCTTTTGCGCGCTCTCTTATGTACCTTCTCAGCAGAGCATTTACAAATCCGTCAGTGCCTCGGCTCACCATCTTAGCAAGCTTAACACTTTCATTTACCGCCGTATAATCCTTGATGCTGTCGAGACTGTCTATTGCGTATATTCCCATTCTGAGAACTATAAGCGTTCGCTTCTTGATGCCCTTGAGGCCCTTATCCGCAAGCGAGGAAATTATATAATCGAGGCGCATTGTGTCTCGAATTACACCTTTAGTAAACGTACGAACGAAGCCGTTTGAACAATCCTTGTGTTGCTCTACGGCTTCGTTAATTGCAATATTAGAAAAAGCTCCATCGATGTATACGCTCTTCAGCGCCTCAAAGCTTGCAAGCCAATCGACTGTCATATAATCTCCTAATCCCGTCTTCCGCCTACAATCAGCAGTACTCTCAGAAGATTGGCAAGTGCGGCAGCAAGCGCTGCGATATATGTCATTGCAGCAGCTCTGAGTACCTTCCTGCTTCCTACCAAATCAGCGTCATTTACCATATTAAGCTCCTGAAGCTGTTCAAGTGCCCTATTGCTTGCATTAAGTTCAACAGGCAAAGTGATAAGATGGAAAAGCACAACAAATACGAAGCAAAGCACGCCAATCGTAAAGAAAATGCTCTGAGTTTCAGCCTTGAATGTGAAAATCATTCCGATGATGATCAAAGGCCATGCGATGTTCTGAGAAAGATTTACAACTGGAACGATCGTATTTCTGAGTCTCAGTGGACCGTATCCGAGATCGTCCTGAATTGCATGTCCTACCTCGTGGCAGGCAACACAGCAAGCTGTAATCGAACGGCTGTTGTATATCTCCTGCGAGAGGTTCAATGTCTTGTTCCTTGGATCATAATAATTTGTCAATGAATTTCCATTGAGGATATTTATAGGCAAATGTCCGAGTCCGTTAGCCTCGAGCATTCTTCTTGCAGCCTCCATTCCTGTCATTCCAAGGCTGTTATTGATTTTCGAATACTTATCGAAATTGCTCTTTACACTTATCTGTGCATAGAAAGTGAATATAATCGCTGGAATCAGCACTATCATCGAAGAATAGTATCCCCAGTAGTACATTTTAGTCCTCCTTAACTGTAAACCTATTATTTATATCGAGTCTGCGACCTCTTAGAAAATCAGCTGTCTTCATTCTGTTCTTGCCCTGAAGCTGAAGTTCTGTGATCTTAAGCTGTCCCTCCGCGCAGTTGATCGTAAAAAAGTCTTTTTCGACCCTCGCTACTGTTCCGGGGTCAGCGCTAGGCGCTTCGTCCATCAGTTCCTCGGCAGAATAGAATTTAACCTGCTGTCCGTCAAGATAGCTGTATACGGTAGGCCACTCATAGTAGGCTCTGATCTTTCTTTCGATAACATCTGCAGGCTCGTTGAAGTCTGTCATGCCGTCAGCCTTAGTAATCAATTTAGCATATGAGGATAAAGAATCATCCTGCTCTGTAAATACAGCTGTTCCGTCAGCAATGCTAGGCAGAGTATCTACAAGAAGCTTAGCTCCGACATCCGCGAGAAGACTTGCGAGCTCTTTAATATTCTTTTTTCCTATCTCGCAGTCTGCCTTGCTTATCATTGCGCCTGTATCGAGGCCTGCTTCCATCTTCATGATGGTCACACCAGTCTTCTCATATCCTCTAAGGATTGCGGTCTGCATTGGAGATGCTCCTCGAAGATCTGGTAGCAGAGAGCCGTGAACATTGATACAGCCGTATCTTGGAATATCGAGCACAGACTGTGGAAGAATCTGCCCATATGCTGATACCACTATGAAATCCGGCTCCGCCTTCTTGATTGCATTTATTGTCTCAGCGTCTTTTCTGAGAGAATAAGGCTGAAGGATTTCGATTCCATTCGCCTCGGCCACCACTTTAACAGGTGAAGGAATGACCTTGCCTCTGTTACCGCGCTTATCAGGCTGTGTCAGAACAAGCGGAATATCGTATCCTGCATCGAGAAGAGCCTTAAGAGACGGAACTGCAAAATCAGGCGTTCCCATATATACAATTCTCACTTTTGGTATATCCTCCTGTCTGCTTTATAACGTCTTTGCATCTAAATCTATATCTTAGTGTCTTGTAATCTTAGGCCTGCTCTTCGGCAAGATCAGGCGCCTGGTTTTCGGAGAGTTCGCCGGCCTCTGCTTCGTTCTCTGACTCGGCCTCGTTTTCTGCTTCAAGCATTTCGAGATATTCCTCATTTGTCATAAATACATCTGCAATATCGCTGTAAAGTATGCCGTCGAGATGGTCATATTCATGGCAAATAACAACCGCTCCGAAGCCCTCGAACTGGTCAATCTTCTCTTCCCCGTCGATGTCCGTATATTTAATCTTAACCATCTGCGGTCTTTTTACAGAACCCATATATCCTGGGATGCTGAGACAGCCCTCGTTTGAAGCCTGCTCGCCTTCTTTTTCGATAATTTCGGGATTGAACATTACATAGACTTCCGGCTCCTCATCATCTGGACAAGGCATTGCAACAAAAAGTCTCTTCATGACTCCAACCTGTGGTGCCGCAAGTCCGACTCCGTCTGCGTCGAGCATGGTATCTATCATGTCCTCTGCAAGGGTAACCATTCTTGGGGTAATCACCTTAACAGGCTTGCATACCTTCTTTAGAATATCATTTCCCGTAAGTACTATCTTTCTGATTGCCATTTTTCTTGTGCTTCTCCTATTTGTTAATGTCGGCTGTTCTTTTGATTTGTAACAGCCGTCGATTTAATTTGTATCGGCTGTCTATCCTATTTAGCCTATTTAGAAAATCCCGTAAGGATTCACATCTATCTCTATATAGCAGGACGCATTTGCCTTAATCATCTGGCTTCTTACCTGCATGTAGGAATTCATAAAGCCTGCACGGCTTCCCTGCGGTGCTTTTATGATAAAGCTCACCCTGCTGTGCCCGTCTACTCGAAGTTGCTCCTCTCTCGGAGGAAGAATAGTCACGCCTTTAGGAAGATTCGTCATTGACAGAAGCTTCTTCCTGTACTTGACGGCATAATCCATCGCAGGCGCTGAGTCCTCCTTCTTAGATGCGAAGCTTACCTGAATTATATCAGTAAAAGGTGGATAATTCATGATATTGCGGTGAAGCAGTTCGGATTCGTAGAAGGCCTCGTAGTCGCCACTTCCCGCAAATTTAATTACATCGCTATCGGGCTCATAGGTCTGAATTATAACTTTGCTACTGCCCTTGCTTCTTCCTGCTCTTCCAGCAACCTGCGTTATCAGCTGATATGTCCTTTCGCTACTTCTGTAATCCGGGATATTTAAGCTGACATCAGCATTTATTATTCCGACAAGTCCTACATTTCTGAAGTCAAGCCCCTTTGCAAGAAGCTGGGTTCCTACAAGTATGTCAGTCTCCCTTTTCTGAAATGCCTCGAGAACGCTTTTAATTTCGTTCTCAGAGCCTGCCGTGTCCAAATCGAATCTCTCTACCCTTGCGTCCTTGAAAAGCGAAATAACGGCTTCTTCGACTTTCTCGGTGCCCGAGCCTAGATACTTGATATATTTGCTGTTGCACTTAGGGCAGGTCTCGACTAAAGGATATTTCTTTCCGCAGTAGTGACATACAGCTGAGTTTTCCTTCTTGTGGTAGGTTAATGTGATACCGCAATCGTCGCATACCATCTTGTGCCCGCAGTCAGGACAGAGAATCTGCGTCGAGAATCCTCTTCGGTTCAGAAAAAGAATAATCTGCTCTTTTCTCTGAAGGCATGCTTCGATTTCGCGCGCAAGAGTCGTGCTTATGACTCCGAGGTTACCGTTTCTCATCTCTTGCTTCATGTCAACAAGCTCGATGTCCGGCATACAGCTTTCGCCTATGCGGTTCGGCATCTCGATAAGCTCGTATATGCCCTTCTTGGCCCTGTAATACGAAACAACCGAAGGCGTTGCGCTTCCGAGAATAAGCACAGCATTGCTGAGCCCCGCTCTTTTGTATGCTATATCCACAGTCTCGTACTTTGGATTGTGGTCGGATTTGTATGTGCTTTCGTGCTCCTCGTCAATGACGATTACGCCGATGTTCTCAAGTGGCGAGAAAACAGCAGTTCTCGCTCCGACAACGATGCGGGCTTTCCCGCTACGTATTCTCTTCCACTCGTGAAGCTTCCTGCTTGTTGTCAGCTTGCTGTGAAGTGTTGCGACAAGCTCATCGCCGAAGCGCTCTCTTAATCGCTTCTCCGTCTGCCCGCTCAATGCGATTTCCGGCAGAAGAACTATTGCGGTGCGACCAAGCGAGAGCGCCTTGTCGATTGCTCTCATATAGACCTCTGTCTTTCCGCTGTTGGTTACGCCCTTAATCAGAAAGCTCTTTTGCTGTCCTTTTTCAATCGCCGGCAAAATTCGGCCTACGGCCTTCTTCTGGTCCTCGGACAACTCTGGAATCTCCGCGTGCTCATCTGAGGCACGGCTTTTCGCGTCTTTAAGGTCCCTTTTTCCACCGACTGTGAACATCTTTATTCCGTCGAAATATTTGATGCCATACCTTTGCCTCATCCAAAGAGCGGTATCTATCATTTCGGAATTCAGCGAACGCTCTGGGTCATAAGAATCGATGCTCTTAATCTTTGATTCATCGCAGTCGGGCACGACATCAGCCTCCACTACATAGCCTTCGGTCAGCTTATGCCGATTGCCGAAGGAAACCATGACCTTACTGCCCTTACCTACCTCATCGTCTGCGAGGTAGGTATAGAAGCAGTCAGTCTCTTGGCTTTTATTATCTATGACGACATTTACATAGTGTGGCATCACAACCTCGCTGTCTTTCGTATAACAGGAATTTTTCTAAGGAAATTCTCTCTTGCAATTTCTCTCTTACAAAAGGAAAATGTTATGCTCTGCGCATTCCTTGTACATCTGCTCAGGCCATACAGATACCTGTACCTCGCCTATGTGAGCCTTCTTGAGGAAGTACATGCAGAGTCTGCTCTGTCCGATTCCTCCGCCGATAGTCAGAGGAAGTACGTTGTTAATTACATCCTGGTGGAATTGAAGCTTAGCTCTGTCCATCTTGCCGTCTATTTCGAGTTGTCTGAGCATGCTCTCTGAGTCAACTCTGATGCCCATTGAAGAAATTTCAAAAGCATCCTGCAGGACTTCGTTCCATACGATAATGTCGCCGTTCAGTTCCCAGTCATCGTAGTCAGGAGCTCTGCCATCGTGTGGCTTTCCTGATTTGAGGGCGCCTCCGATTCTCTTTATGAAAATTGCACCGTATTTTTCGGCTGCCTTTCTCTCTCTTTCCTTAGGGGTCAGCTCAGGATATTCATCCTCAAGATCCTGGGAATCGATGAAAGTGATATCCTCTGGCATTGTGATGTTAAGCTCAGGATATTGCTCGTTCATGTAATTTCCGAGGCTCTTCATTGCGCCATAAATTGTTCTTACAACGCTTTCAAGATACTCTACTGTGCGCTGTTCCTTTGTGATGACCTTCTCCCAGTCCCACTGATCGACATAAATTGAATGGAGATTGTCGAGTTCCTCATCTCTTCTGATCGCGTTCATGTCAGTATAAAGTCCTACGCCTGGCTTTATCTTATATCTTCCAAGCGCACTTCTCTTCCACTTAGCAAGAGACTGAACTACCTCAACCTCTCTCTCGCCAACATCCTTAATTGTGAAATTTACCCTTCTTTCATATCCGTTCAGGTTGTCATTCAGTCCTGTCTCCGGGAAAACAAATAGTGGCGCGCTTACTCTTCCGATTCTGAGTGCGTGAGCAAGCTCATTCTGAAAATAGTCCTTAATCTTCTTAATCGCCCTTTGTGTCTCGGTAGGCCCAAGTATTGGCTCATAGTCCTTTGGAATAATCAGTTTGCTCATTGCATTTCTCCTTTCAGTTTTTATCATATTTATCATCAACCGGACATCTTCAAGATATCCGCGTGATATCATCATTCAATTTTCTGCTCTGCCGTAGTATCTACTGTACTATCTGCTGTGATGTCTGCAGTACTACCTGTCATTGTATCTTGAATATTCGCAACCGCAGAAATGCTGTCTGTATAATCCGTACTTCTTGGATAATTCCACGCTTCTTCCGAAGCCGTTCTTCTTCTTGAAGTCTATGTCCAGATAATTGACGCCTGTCTCAGCCTCAAGCATCAATCCGAGTTTTCTTATCTCTTCATAATTCTTATGCGGGCTTACCGACATTGTGGTCGTAAAATAATCCATGCACAGCTTCTTTGCCATCACCGCAGTATCCGCAAGTCTCATAGTGAAGCACATCTCGCATCTTGCCCCGCCCTCTGGCGCATCCTCCAAGCCTTTTGCCATATAGATGAATTTCTCAGGGTCGTAGTGCCCTTCGAGAAAATTGACAACAATGCCTCTTTCCTTGTTCTCCTCATTGAAGGCGCTGATGAAGTGCAGTAGAGCCTCTCTTCGAAGAAGATATTCTTCTCTGTCCATAATATTTGGATTATAATAATACAAGGTTATGGAGTATTCATCGGCAAGCCTTTCGACACACGATGTCGAGCAAGGCCCACAGCAGGCATGAAGAAGAAGCTTAGGCTTAACCGGATTAAGGCCAAGGCCAAGAAGCTCTGGATCTTCAACAACATAATTGCTTTGAAAATTCATTCTAATCAAGGTGAATACCTCCTTTGAATAACTGAAGTATTATATCACAAAGGATTAGTAGATAGAATATGCGAGGCGGAGAAAATTTCAATTCAATAGGCGATTATCTCAAGGAGCACTTCGGCAAGAAAACCGTTAAACTCTCGATTGAGGCCGGTTTTACCTGCCCTAACAGAGACGGCACTAAAGGCTTCGGCGGTTGCGCGTTCTGTTCCGAGGGAGGATCTGGCGAGCTCGCCTCATCAATCGGCGAACAAATCGATTTGCTGAGCAGAAAATGGCCCGATGCCGAATATATAGCATATTTCCAAAGCCATACCAACACCTATGCTCCTGTGGAGGTTCTAAGGGAGAAATTCTATTCCGCACTTAACGATCCGCGCATCAAGGGAATTGCGATAGCGACAAGGCCAGACTGCCTTGGCGATGACGTGCTCGATCTGCTCGACGAGATCAACAGCAAATATTTTCTCTGGCTTGAACTCGGTCTTCAGACAATTCACCCTAAGACATCCGAGCTTCTTAATATCGGTTACGACCTATCGTGTTATGACAAAGCTACATCGGAGCTTCGCAAGAGAAACATCAAATTCGTCACACACCTGATTCTCGGGCTCCCTGGTGAGACCAAAGAGGATATGTTCGAATCTGTCAAATACGTATGCGAAAGCGGAATCTGGGGAATCAAGCTCCACCTTCTTAATATTATAAAAGGCTCCCGCCTTTATGAGATGATGCCGGACTACGTTCCCTTCGAAAGCATAGACGAATATACCGACCTTGTTGTCAGCCTGCTTGAGATCATTCCTCCGGAAGTCACGATTCACAGGCTTACTGGCGATGTGCCAAGAAGCCTTCTTGTAGCGCCCGAATGGAGCTATCGCAAGAGGACCATTCTCAACGAAATCAACCGCAAATTAAAAGAGAGCAGTACCCATCAAGGTTCTGCCCTCAAATAGCTCAAATAGCATTTTTGAAACAATTCGTAATTTCTTCGGAACTCCTTGGGACCTCCCTCGGAGTTCTTTTGAATTACCAAGACTTATTCCGAACTATTTAACGATGATCTCGCCTTCTACTGTTCCTGCAAGTCCTGCTGCATTGCACTCATCTGTATCGATGTGCATAAGTGGTGTGCAGTTATTGATTCTGATAACTACATCGTCAAAGATCAGGGAACGATCGTCTGATGTCAGCTTAACCTGAACGATATCATTCTTCTTAACACCGATCTCATTAGCATACTCTTCAGCGATATGGATGTGTCTCTTAGCAACGATAGCACCCTCTTTTGCCTCGTACTCACCTACTTCTCCGATAATCTTGATTGGAGCGCTTCCTGCTGTATCTCCTGAAATTCTGATTGGAGCATCAACGCCAAGCTTACGAGCATCTGTCTTAGCAAGCTCAATCTGGAGTGGTCTGTAAGGTCCAAGAATAGCAACTCTCTCATATGTTCCCTTAGGTCCTACAAGAGTAACTCTTCTCTCATCTACGAAACCGCCGCCACCTGAAAGCTCCTTCTTTGCCTTCATTTCAGCATCAGCTCCGAAAAGCTGTTTATAAACGTCCTCTGGAAGATGCACGTGGCGTGCGGATGTCTCAACACTACATTTCATTTTTAGTTTCTCCTTTTCATACTTTATATCTCTTAGATTACTTAGATTTCTCTCTTCATCTATACTTTGTTATTTATAACACTATTTGCTCTTTATTTCAATATGAATGCACTTCAGACGTCCTATTTCTTCATCAAATCTTCCCTTTCGCATTTGTTTTTTCCGAATCAATTCTTTACATGAAGAATCATTAAGATTATTCTTAATATAAGAAAAAAACACAGGAGAATAAGATATGTACGATGTTGCAATAATCGGTGCCGGGATATCTGGCGCCGCTGTCGCCTTTGAGTTATCCAAGTATAATCTCAAGACAGTAATCATTGAGAAATGCAATGACGTTTCTTGCGGAGCAACTAAGGCCAACTCTGCAATTATCCATGCAGGCTATGACCCTAAGCCAGGAAGTCTGATGGCTAAGCTGAATGTTCGCGGAGCAAAGCTTGCCAAAGAGCTCTGCCCTAAGCTCGACGTTCCGTATAAGCAGTGCGGAGCAATGGTTGTGGCCTTTGACGAGGAACAGATATACACGCTTGAACAGCTCGAAAGCCAGGCTAAGATTAATGGCGTTGAGGGCTGTCAAATTATTAGTGGTGACAAGGCGCGTGAGCTTGAGCCTAATCTGTCAAAGGACGTCTGCTCAGCTCTTTATGTTCCGACCTCTGCGATTGTATGCCCATGGGATCTATGCCTCGCTCTTGTCGAGACAGCCATGAAGAACGGCACTGAGCTTCTTCTTAATTCAGAAGTTAAGTCAATCGTCCGCGAGGATAACAAGTATTTAATCAAAGCTGGTCGTAAGACAGTCAAGGCTTCTTATGTTGTAAATGCCGGAGGCGTCTATGCTGACAAGATTCACGACATGGTCGCTCCACACGATTTCACAATGGTGCCCTCTGTCGGTCAGTATTACCTTCTCGATAAGCCTGAAGGTAAAAGAGTAAGCCATACGATTTTCCAGTGTCCCGACGATGAGGGCAAGGGCGTTCTCGTAACGCCTACCGTTCATGGCAATCTTCTTGTCGGCCCTAATATTAAAGTTGTCGAAGGCGAAGATACATCGACCGACGCTAACAGCCTTAAATACGTTAAGACCGCAGGTTCCAAATCGGTTCCAAGCATAGATTTCTCTCAGAATATAAGAAATTATGCTGGCGTAAGAGCAAGAACAGATAAGCATGATTTTATTATCAGAGAAGTGCCAGAAGCACCTCATTTCATCGACTGTGCGGGAATATGCTCGCCTGGTCTTGCATCATCCTTGGCAATCGGCGAATATGTTGTTTCTCTTCTTGAGAAAGCTGCCCTTCCTTTAGACCGAAGGGACAACTTCGTCTGCGACCGTTCAAGAATACGCTTCAACGAACTTTCAGTTGAAGAAAAGCAAAAGCTCGTAGAAGAACATCCTGCATACGGCCATGTAATTTGCCGTTGCAATACCATAACTGAAGGCGAAATTCTCGATGCCTTCCATGGTCCTGTACCACCTCGCAGTCTCGAT
The DNA here is from genome assembly GCA_963588675.1 of Sphaerochaetaceae bacterium. Classification (GTDB taxonomy): domain Bacteria; phylum Bacillota; class Clostridia; order Peptostreptococcales; family Anaerovoracaceae; genus Crickella. The sequence goes on from CAVAIH010000002.1 coordinate 34,822, forward strand.
GGCGTCAAAAGGCGTGTCGGTTCCTCTATGGGAAGATGCCAAGGTGGCTTCTGCAGTACTCAGATTATGAAAATAATATCCGAGCAACTCGGCATACCAGAGGATGAAATTCCTATGGATGAGCGCGGTTCATGGATGCTGACAAAAGGAGGAAACCTTAATGTATGACCTCATAGTAATAGGCGGTGGCCCTGCAGGCCTTGCCGCAGCACTCAGTGCAAAAGAGAACGGACTTAATCATGTGCTTCTTGTTGAGAGAAGCAATGAGCTTGGCGGTATTCTCAATCAGTGCATCCACAACGGCTTCGGCCTCCATACATTCAAGGAAGAACTGACAGGCCCTGAATACGCACAGCGCTTCATCGACAGACTCGAGGATACCAATATAGAGCTTCGTCTTGAGACCATGGTTCTTGATATCAACTCCAATCTGGAAGTCCACATGACAAGCAAGAAATACGGCTATCGAATCGAGAAAGCCAAGTCGATAATCCTTGCGATGGGCTGTCGTGAGAGGCCTCGCGGTGGTGTCGTTATCCCTGGCACAAGGCCTGCCGGAGTTTTTACAGCAGGAACCGCCCAGAAGCACATAAATGTTGATGGCTACATGCCAGGCAAAAGAGTTGTAATTCTCGGAAGTGGAGATATCGGTCTCATCATGGCAAGAAGAATGACACTTGAGGGCGCAAAAGTCCTCGCCTGCATAGAGATAATGCCTTATTCAAGCGGTCTTAACAGGAACATAGTTCAGTGCCTCAACGACTTCGATATACCTTTGTATCTTTCTCATTCGGTAACTGAGATCAGAGGAAAAAACAGAGTCGAGCAGGTTGTGGCTTGCAAGGTGGACAGCTACAGAAATCCTATTCCTGACACAGAGATCGTCTTCGACTGCGATACCCTCCTGCTTTCCGTTGGACTTATTCCAGAGAATGAGCTGAGTATTAATGCAGGAATTACCATCGACCCTAAGACCAAGGGCCCGGTCGTATACGAGAACCTCGAAACGAATATCCCAGGAGTTTTCGTATGCGGAAATGTTGCCCATGTCCACGACCTTGTTGATTTCGTAAGCGAGGAAAGCACCCGTGCCGGTGCCTCCGCCGCCGAATACGTGAAGAATCTTGGTAACTGCAGGAGCGACGCTAGTCCAGCGGAATCGGCATCATGCAATAACGCTAGTCCTGCGGAATCGACATCATGCAAAGTGGGCTCAGCTGATTACATCTCCGTAAAGCCAGGCTGGGGCGTCGGATATACCCTTCCGCAGAGAATTCACAAGCCTTGTCCATATGACAAAGTCACAATATCCTTCAGAGTAAAGGATGTTTTCGAGAAAGCAATCCTTCGAATTGAGAGCAAGGATAAAGTGCTTGCAGAATACAAGAAAGCGAACCTTGCTCCCGGCGAAATGCAAAGGGTTCAGATTTCCAAGGAACTGCTCTCTTCAGCCGATGACGAAATCAGAATCAGCATAGAAGATATAAGCGAGGATTCACCAGCTTAAGTCTCTTAATGCTTTAGCTGGATATGAGAGCAAGTTAAGAGTCCATAAGAATCAGATCAGATAAATTCAGGATTCAGGATTCAGGATTCAGAGTCAGAATTTAGATTTTGAATCAGATTCAGATTCATGATTCGGTTTCAGAGTCAGAATATAGATTTTGAATCAAATTCAGATTCAAGCTTCGGTTTCATAGTCAGAATCAGATTCAGAACAAGAAACATAAGAAAAAAACGAAAAGGATACGAAAATGAATATGATATGCATTTGCTGCCCTAAAGGCTGTCATCTTGAGGTAGATGTAGATAACAATTATGAAGTAAGCGGAAATTCCTGCCCCCGCGGTAAGGAATACGGCAAGGCCGAAGCGATTTCACCTGTCCGCACAGTGACATCGTCAGTGTATATACAAGGATCTACAACTGACAAATGCCCTGTTAAGACAGATCAGCCAATACCTAAGGCAATGATGTTCGATGTGATGAATGAAATTCTAGACGCAAAGATTACGGCTCCTGCCTATATCGGAGATGTGATAATAGAAAAAGTCTGCGGAACCGACGCCAACATCGTCGTCACGAAAAATTGCCCACGCAAGCATTAACGTACACGGCCTGTGCGCTCGGGCATTTGCACGAGTTAATTAACTCCAAGGCCTGTGCGCTCGGTACACAGGCGCTGGTCCGCCAGACCTGTGCCTTTTTATAAAAGAACTTATAAGAAAAAACTCTCATGCCTGAACATGAGAGTTTTTTGGTGCCCAGACTCGGAATTGAACCAAGGACACGAGGATTTTCAGTCCTCTGCTCTACCAACTGAGCTATCTGGGCAAAATACATATTCGGAATAATTTGGTGGGCCATCGGGGACTTGAACCCAGGACCTGCCGGTTATGAGCCGGATGCTCTGACCAACTGAGCTAATGGCCCACATCAGATAAGAAGTAATGGTCGGGGTGGCAGGATTTGAACCCGCGGCCCACTGGTCCCAAACCAGTTGCGCTACCAAGCTGCGCTACACCCCGTTATTTGGCAGGGGCAGAAGGACTCGAACCCTCGGCACGCGGTTTTGGAGACCGCTGCTCTACCAACTGAGCTATGCCCCTATAAAAATAGTGGCGGAGAAGATGGGATTCGAACCCATGCGGCCCTATAACGAACCCTAACGGTTTAGCAAACCGTCCTCTTCAGCCTCTTGAGTACTTCT
>CAVAIH010000003.1:0-37085 GCA_963588675.1 Sphaerochaetaceae bacterium
CGCAAGAAAGAAAGCAAGCTAGCAAATAAGAAAGAGAACAAAGTAGCCAAGAAGGATAAGAAGCCAAAGAAGCCGAAGAAGCACCCAATCGTTGGCGAAGGCGAAAGCCACAACCCTATCAACCTGATAAGATGCTTTTTTACATGGCTTATTGATGCGCATGACAGAATTCAGGAAAGAATCGATGACCACCTGATCGAAGCGGGACATAGCATCGGCAAGGAATACCTCGACGCTCTTGCCAGATATAGAGGTTCGAGAAAACGTATCAGCTATTCATTGCTTCTGATTACTCTGGTATGCGGAGCTGAGCTTCTCGTCTTCAACCAGGTAACCGTATATCAATATGCATATAACGGAAGAGTACTCGGCTATGTCAAGAGCCAAGATGCTGTAACAGAGGTGCTCGAGGTAGCAAGCGATAATATAAAGGCTAATAATACGGACGTTGATGTGTCCTTCAAGGCAAATGACAACATCACATTCCAGCTCGTTACTGCCGATGACAAGTCCGTCGATTCGTCGGACGAGGTTGTCAACAAGCTCGCGTACATGACGGACATCGAGGTAGATGCTTATGGTATTTACGAGGACGGCGTGCTTCTGACTATTGTTGACAGTGAAGCTGCTGCCAACGGCGCGATTGAAGCTGTAAAGGTTGTAAGAAGTCAGCCAGATGATGGAATGAGACTCATAAGCGCTGATTTCAACAAGTCAATTACAATAGAGCCGGTTACAGCCCTTATTACAAGCGTCCAAAGTGAACACGAGGCATATGACACCTTATATAAAGGCGGGGAAATCAATCTTTGGCACGTTGTTGCCGAAGGAGAGACCAAGAGTTCCCTGTGCAAAGAGTATGGTGTTGAGGCAGAAAACATTAAAGATAGCGGTGGCACTGACACAGCAGAGACGATAAATCCTGGAGACAAGGTCTGCATCAAGAAGACTGTTTCGCCACTTGAGGTCAAGGTTGTTGAAAAGGGAACAATGGCCGAAATACTTCCTTATAACAAGATTGTCGAAAAGACAGACAGCATGTATAAGGGAATGACAGAGGTTAAGCAGGCTGGACAAGAAGGAAAGCAGATTATAACAGGTAAGATCACCAAGATTAACGACACCATCGTAAAGAGAAATCTCAAGAAGACAGAGCTTATAAGCGAGCCTGTTGATGAGATTACACTTGAAGGAACTGCAGATATTCCAAAGACAAGGGCAACAGGAAGCTACTCTATGCCAATCAGGTCATACACACTTACTTCAGGCTTCGGTGCAAGATGGGGCCGTATGCATACAGGACTTGACCTTGCAGCACCTACAGGAACAAGCATTTACGCTGCCGACGGAGGCGTTGTAACAAGATCCTCTTATTACGGCGGTTACGGATACTGCATAGACATTGACCACGAGAATGGTGAAGTAACGAGATATGGTCACTGCAGTAAACTGCTCGTGAGCGTGGGAGAAAGAGTATATAAGGGACAGGAAATAGCCCTGGTCGGAAATACCGGCAACAGTACAGGATCCCACCTGCACTTCGAGATTATAGTAAACGGAACCCAGATAGATCCGGCTCCTGTTTTGGGACTTTAGCAGAGAAGTAAAATGGCACAGAAAAGAGCAAGAACAATAACCGCGGAAGAGCGCAGAAAAGCAAAAAAGAAAAAGAAGCGCCTGACAAAACAGCAGAAGCAGCTTATCGCAGCTGCTCTTGCTGTGGCTATCTTGTTCTGCTTCGGCAATGTCACGAAGATAATTCAGCTGAAAAGTCAGCAAAGAGAGCTCGTTAAGCAACAGGAGGAACTTAAGGAAGAAAGGGACCACCTGAAAGCGAAGCTGAAGAACGTCGATAGCTCGGAATATATTGCTGAACAGGCGAGAAAACAGCTTCGAATGATTAACCCAGACGAAATTCTCTTTATTTTCGAGGACGAAAACGACGACGAGAAGGGCACGACCGACAATGACACAGCAGGCAATGACGCAAGCGAAAATGACGCGACCGATAATTAAAGAGGCTGTCATTGTCGAGGGAAGAGACGATGTGGATGTAGTACAGAAAGCTGTCGACACTCTTATCATACCAACCCACGGCTTTGGCATTACCGCGAAGACTTACGAGCTTATCGCAAGAGCCTACGAGGAGAAGGGCATCATAATTCTTACAGATCCCGACTACTCCGGCGAGGAAATACGCCGAAAGCTCAGCGAGAGATTTCCTAAGGCTAAGCACGCCTATGTGGCAAGGGAACTTGCGACGCGGGACGGAGACATCGGAATTGAAAATGCGAGGCCCGAAGATGTGCTTGAGGCCCTAAGAAAAGCGCATGCCGTCTCGGGTAGTCCGGGCGGATCTGGGCTGCCAGGTCAGGCTGGCCAGGCAGGGCAATCAGATTCGTCGGGGCAGTCAGATTCGTCGGGTCAGACAGTGCCAAAGAAAATAGAGAAAAAAGACATCCTAAGACTCGGCCTTGTCGGCACAGATAACGCAAGTGCGCTTAGAGCAAAGACAGCCGAGAAGCTCGGCATAGGCTATGGCAACAGCAAGGGCTTGCTAAGAATGCTTAACGGCTATGGCATTAGTATAGAAGAATTAGAGAAGGCGGTTGAATGGGCAGTAAACACATTAAGCCTCTGAAGTCACTCGGGCAGAATTTTCTGATTGATGAAGAGGTGATAGCGGAAATAGTAAACGGCAGTGGAGTCGGAGAGGATTCGCTTGTCGTTGAAATCGGGCCTGGAGAGGGAGCTCTCACAGAGCATCTTGCCGAGATGGCAGGACATGTGGTTGCGGTTGATCTCGACGAAAGAATGATCAAGCTCCTTAAGGTTAAATTGTTCGGCTACGATAATGTCGAGCTGATACACGGAGACATACTTGAGTTAGACCTAAGCAAGCTGATAGAAGAACGGCTGTCCGAATACAATCTTACAAATGTAAGAATTGTCGGAAACCTTCCGTATTATATAACAACACCGATTATCATGAAGCTTCTCAAGATGCGAACGGCCACAGACAGCATTACAGTAATGATGCAGAAGGAAGTTGGAGACCGCATACTTGCAGGGCCAGGCAGTAAGCAGATCGGAGTAATCACATATTCGGTTCAATATTATGCCGATGTAAGCAAGGTGATTGACGTCGGAAGGGAAAGCTTCTATCCGTCGCCGAAGGTCGATTCTGTCGTACTGAGGCTCGACATCCGAAAGAACCCTGCCGTAACTGTAAGCGACGAAGATTTTTTCTTTAAGACGATAAAGGCGGGCTTCATGATGAGAAGGAAGACTTTGCTGAACTCACTGACGTCTCTTGACGGCTTCAGCAAGCCTGTAATCGAAGAAGCGCTGAATAATGCGAATATCGAAGCGAACAGAAGAGCCGAAAGCCTGAGCATGGAGGAATTCGCAAGGCTTTCCGAAGAACTTCTTAACATAAAGAACAAAGCTTAAGGAAAGAATATAGCTTAAAGCGAAAATTAAGAAAGATCAAGAACAAAGAAACAAAGAACGAAGCTTAAACGTAAAACAGAAAAAAATAAACAATCAATAAGCAATAACCAAAGTAGCAAAACAAGAAAATGAAAAAAATCAACGAACTGTGTAACAAAATATGGGAGAAGCTTAAGAAACCTCTGGGCTTTATATACAAAAAGATCGAGAAGGCATACAACAAGATTCTTCCGAAGAGAGAACCTAAATATTTCGATAGCGACCTGCATGAGGCGAAGTACATTCTGCTGATGCTGATATACGCTTTCTTAATCTATCTCTTTATCGAGGAATTCGCCAGAATAACAGAGAGCCCGGTTGCCGGACTGCTGTTCATGGTACAGCATCCTATAGTTTTCTTCTACAACGTACTGATTATTTTCGCAACCATGACGCTTGCCCTGCTCTTCAAGAAGCGCAGGTTTGCATGGTTCATGATTTCTCTTCTTTGGATTTTGCTCGGAATCGTGAACGGTTGTATTCTGCTTAAGAGAATGACGCCTTTCACCTTATATGATTTGCAGAACTTAGATGACGGCTTTTCACTGCTCACGACATATTTCTCAAAGTGGCAGATCGCTCTCATTATTGTCGGAGCGATAGTCGGCATTGCCTGCATAGTAATAGTTTTCTTCCGCAGTGAGAAATGGACTAACATCAAATACAAGAAGAGCCTTTGCGCGATAGGCCTGTCCTTCGCGACTGTTCTGCTTACGACGTTCATCTTGATCAAAGTCGGAACGCTTTCGACTTTCTTCGGCAACCTGAATTACGCATATACCGACTATGGCTTCCCTTACTGTTTCATCAATACATCGCTCAATAAGGGCATTTCCAAGCCATCGGGTTATTCAGAGGAGTACATCGATAATATCCTCGAAACAGAAACAACAAGAGGTACAGATACAGAACTTGCGGAGAAGGACGACGACGAGGATTATCCAAATATCATAGTTCTTCAGATGGAGTCCTTTACAACGGCACAGGATTATACGCATATTTCTGTAGACAACGACCCAACACCTGTATTTAACGAGCTTCAAGAAAATTATTCCTCCGGCTTCTTCACCGTTCCTGCCTGCGGAGCGGGAACAGCAAATACGGAATTCGAGGTACTGACAGGAGTCAGCACAAGATTCTTTGGCCCAGGAGAATATCCATACAAGACCAAGCTCAGAGACCAGACTCTCGAGAGCATTGGCTACATTGCGCGAAGCCACGGTTATACCTGTAGCGCCCTTCACGACCACAGAGCAGTCTTTTATAACAGAAACGAAGTATATGCAAATCTGGGCTTCGATAGCTTCACCTCAATTGAGTACATGAACAATGTTACAAAGACTCCTACAAATTGGGCGAAGGACGAGACGATGCTCCCTGACATTTCGGGAATAATTAACGAGACAGAGAGCAGAGATTTTCTCCATATCATCTCCGTAGAGGGACATGGCAAATATCCGACAGAACAGGTCTTCAAGGCCCCATATACAACAGTAACTTGTGACGACGAGGCCACTAAGTGGAAATACGAATACTACCTTAACGAATGTCATGAGATGGATACCTTTATAGGAAATCTGATTGACCAGCTTGAAGAGATAGACGAGCCTACAATAATGTTGATTTACGGCGACCATATTCCTGCTCTTGATATTACTGAGGATGTATATGCTAACGGAGATCTTTATACAACAAGATATGTAATTTGGGACAATATGGGATTGTCTGAAGAAGACGAGGACATATCCGCTTACGAGGCTGGAGCAATTCTGCTTGAGAGAGCGGGCCTTGCGCACGAGGGCGTGATTTTCGATTACCAGCAGACAACAGACAAGAGTTCCGAGGACTACCTCACTAATCTGAAGGCCCTTTCCTATGATATTTTGTATGGAAATTACTACGCATTCGGCGGAGTAAATCCGTATAAGAGAATTAACATGACCATGGGCCACAGCCAGATTAAGATTACTGACATCGTCAAGATCGGAGATAATTATTACATAAAGGGAGAGAACTTCACTGAGCACAGTAGCGTAAGCTTAGATGGAAAACTCCTGGATACTGTATATCTCTCGCCAACGCTTCTTGGCTTAACCGAGGAAATTGATGTGGACGATATAAGCAAGCTCCAGGTATCTCAGATTGATACAAAGGACGATTCGATCCTGACGACAATCAATTCGTTAGAGGAATTGTAGAGTTGTAGAGAAAATAAAAAAAGCACTGCAGGCTCGGGCTATATAGTGAGGCCCGAGCTACAGTGCGAAGCTACGATGTAAGCTACAGAGCGAAGACTAGGCGATAAGTGGTTCAAAGCCCGAGCTACAGTGCGAGCTTAAGAACGCTGTCGAGCTCGGGGATGGACATATTTCGCATTACACACTCGCCTATAGAAACAGGCACGATGAGCTTAATATTATCATCTGTTATGCGCTTGTCTTTATGGATATATGGCAAGAGCAGTTCGAAGGAATAGCTCTCCGTGATATCGAAGCCGAATTCCTCGAGAATATCGTTGATTGAATTGTAGCAGTTGAAGCTTGTCAGACCCGAAAGGGCGCAAGCCTTTGCCTCAAGAGAAAGACCTATCGCAACAGCGTGGCCGTGAGAGATTGTATAATCCAAGGCCGACTCGATTGCGTGGCCCACGAGATGGCCGAGGTTGAGGAACTGTCTGAACATCGAATCCTTCTCGTCTGCTTCGACAAGCTCTTTTTTCGCATTGACGGAGAGGGCAATCACATTCGAATAATCGCCTGTATCCCTTGCCGACCGAAGCGCGTCGATGATTTCCATCCCGTTCAGAATTCCGTACTTGATTATTTCGGCATATCCGTCAAGAAGATTCTCGTGCGGAAGGCTCGACAGAAGGTCCGGGTCGCAGACTACCATAGAAGGATTATAAAAAGAGCCTATTTGGTTCTTTGCAGAAGGCAGGTTGATTGCCGTCTTGCCTCCGATAGAGGAGTCGACCATAGCAAGGAGAGTGGTAGGAACCTGAACGAGCTTCATGCCTCGCTTGAATGTAGAAGCCGAGAAGCCTGCAAGGTCACCGACGGTGCCTCCGCCGAGAGCAATAAGAAGATCCGCTCTGCTGAATTCTTTTTCGGCGAGAGCGTCAACAATAAGCTCGAAATTCTCAAGGCTCTTGATGGCCTCACCGCCTGAAAGCGTAATGCTTGAGGTTTCGTAGCCGGCATCTCGAAGAGAGCTGAGGATAGAGCCAAGATACAAAGATGCTACGGTAGAGTCGGAAACGATCATCGCACGAATACCGCCGATCTCATCTCTCAGAACTGTGCCGAGCCTGTCAGTTATTCCCTTGTCGATTACTACATCGTAGGATGTAGATCCAAATATATTTATTCTATTCATTTAAGTATCAATCCCATCATTTGAGGTCAGAATTACGCTTGCAATAAGTGATATGTGAAATTCGATATTTAATATGTCTTGCGCATATTTAAGTATTGCACATATTGTAACACACAAGCGCCCATCATTCATAACGGAGGAATTTATGTCAGAAGAAAAAAATATCCGAGAAGAGTTAATCGCTACAGCCGAAGAGGCGGCACACGAGGCAGCCATCGCAGAGGCGGACGCTTATGAATATAATGCAAAAGACGCCGACGCTTCCGCTGAGAAAGTTGCAATGGGCGCTGGCGAGGACGGCAACCACGAGCATTCGGGGAACGCCGAGAGCCCGGCGCATTCGGAGCACTCCGAGGGACAGGAAGGGCAGGAGCACGCCGAGGGACCAGAGAGCACAGAAGACAGACCTGACGTTGAGGGCATTCTCGAAATCGCTGAAGGCGGTTTCGGCTTTCTGAGATTCAACAACTTCCTTACTTCCGACAAGGATATTTACGTATCGCCGACACAGATAAGACGCTTCGGTCTGAGAACCGGAGACAAGATTTTCGGAGTGAGCAGAAAGCCTCATCAGAACGAGCGCTTCGGCGCACTGCTTTATGTAAAGGCTGTTAACGGAGAGGAGCCGGGAAGCGCAAAAAGACGCAAGCACTTCGACGCACTCACACCTGTTTTTCCGAACGAGAAGATAGTCCTTGAGAATTCAAGCATAGACCTTTCAACGAGAATTATGGACCTTGTTGCGCCGATAGGAAGGGGCCAAAGAGGACTGATCGTGGCTCAGCCTAAGGCCGGAAAGACCGTGCTTCTTAAGAAAATCGCGGCAAGCATCGAGGACAAGTATCCGGACATAGAGCTCATCGTTCTTCTCGTAGACGAGAGACCTGAGGAAGTAACCGATATGAAGCGCTCCCTCAAGCACTCGGAGGTTATCTATTCGACTTTTGACGAGCAGGCATCGCATCATGTTAAAGTTGCATCCATGGTAATCGAGAGGGCAAAGAGACTTGCGGAGATAGGCAAGGACGTTGTGATTCTTCTCGACTCAATCACAAGACTTGCAAGAGCATATAATATGGAGGTGCCTTCGTCGGGCAGAACCCTTTCTGGAGGACTCGACCCGGGCGCGCTTCATCCACCTAAGAAATTTTTCGGAACTGCGAGAAATATCGAGGAAGGCGGAAGCGTCACGATTCTTGCGACTGCCCTTGTCGATACGGGAAGCAGAATGGACGATGTGATTTACGAGGAGTTCAAGGGAACGGGCAATATGGAACTTCACCTCGACAGACAGCTGAGCGAGAGAAGAATTTTCCCAGCGATTGACCTGAACAAGTCTGGCACGAGGAGGGAGGACCTACTGCTCAGCCCAGAGGAGTATGCGGTGATGTTCAACCTGCGTCGTGAGATGAATCGCGGAAATGTGGCGGATGTTACTGAAGAGATTATAGAGACACTTTCAAGCACGAAGTCGAACAAGGACTTCATAGACTTCATGGTAAAGAAGCTGAAATAGTATAATTCGTTGAGCTTTGAGTTGAGCATTAAGTTGAGCTTTGATAGAGGGAAAAAAGCATGGCAAAGATTGATTACAGCAAAATTTTTCTTAAAGAGGCTAAGCCGACAAGCATAGGCGGGCAGGCTGTTATGGAAGGCATCATGATGCAGGGCCCTGATAGAAGAGCGCTTGCTATGAGACTGCCGGACGGAAGAATTTATCTTAAAACAGAGAAAAAGCCGAAGCCAGCGGGCTGGACGAAGGTTCCGCTCGTACGGGGCTGTGTGTCCTTTTTCAAATCACTTGTAGACGGAATGAAGGTTCTTATGAACTCGGCGGATGTTCTCGAAAAATATGCGCCCGAAGAAGCAGAGGAGCCCGGTGCCTTCGAGAAGTGGTTGTGCGACAAGCTAGGCGAGAAGAGAGCCTGGAATATAATGATGATTTTCGCGCTTGTAATATCCATTGTGATAACGGTGCTTGCCTTCATCATATTCCCAACAGTTGCGGTGAACTGGCTTAAGAAATGGATTACTAACGCAGTCGTCTTGAATTTGATCGAAGGCGTTTTCAGAATACTGCTCTTCGTCCTTTATGTTGTATGCATTAGGAAAATGAAGGAAATCCATACCGTCTTCGAATATCATGGAGCAGAGCATAAGACGATTCACTGCTACGAGAATGATCTCGAACTCACCCCAGAGAACGCGAGAGAGTTCTACACGCTTCACCCAAGGTGCGGAACAAGCTTTCTGGTATTTGTTCTTGTCATAGCACTGCTTCTGTTCTCACTGCTTGGCTGGCCTAATGTCTGGCTGAGAATAGGTTCGAGAATACTGCTTCTTCCTGTGATTGCGGGAATCAGCTACGAACTTCTCAAGTGGGCTGGAAGAAGTGACAATATCGTAGTCAAAATTCTAAGCTGGCCTGGGCTGATGCTTCAGAGGCTGACAACAGCCGAGCCTGATGACAGTCAGCTTGAGGTTGCAATTACAGCACTTCAGGCCGTGCTCGTTGATGAATCGGAGCCTGACAAGGAAGTTATGCTGTCTGGTTCCTTCGGAGAACACTTCGAATTAGAAGTAGAGCAAATGCAGGACGATGAAGAGGGTGACGAGGACGGTCCTTCCGACACGCCAAGTGAGGATGGCGAAAATCCAGACGAGATGAACGGCGTGGATGGCATGGGCGACACGAGCGACCTAGAAGACACATATGTAATGCCTGCAAGCGAGGTGCGCGGAAGACGTTTTGACAGCGACCCGGGAAGCGTCGGGCATACCCTTAAATGGGGAGAGGACGCCCTTTGTTTTGTCGAGAACGGCAAGAACGAAGCGATGATGATCTTCAGCTATATCACCGGAATGACGAGAAGCGAAGCAATTCTGCGCTCCAAGGAAATGCTAAGCGAGGAGCAGGTTGCCGAGTACGAGGCGAAGATTCACGAGAGACTTACAGGCGTTCCTGTTCAATATATTATAAAAATTCAGGAATTTATGGGACTGCCTTTCAGAGTCAGCCCAGCAGTTCTTATTCCAAGGCTCGACACGGAAATCTTAGTTGAGCAGGTTCTTGGAATTGTAGAAGCCAAGGGAATTACAGCTCCGAAAATCCTCGATATGTGCACGGGAAGCGGAGCAATCGGAATCTCGCTTGCCCATAACATCCCTGATGCAGATGTGTATCTGTCAGATGTCGACATGGACGCGATGAGCACCGCCGCAAGCAACGCTCATCTGAACAAGGTCTTCAAGCGCTGTCACTTCTTTGTGGGCAATATGTTCAACGCAATTCCAGACGATAGAGGATATGACATATTGGTAAGCAATCCTCCGTATATCGAAAGCGCCGAAATACCTAAGCTTGCAATCGAGGTAAGAGAGCACGAGCCACTGCTGGCTCTTGACGGAGGCGAGGACGGTCTCAACTTCTACCGAATAATCGCAAGCAAGGCCGGAAGATACATTAGGCCTAAGGGCTATCTTGCTCTTGAAATAGGATGTAATCAGGCAGAAGCCGTTACAAGCCTTCTTGACGAGAGCGGTGATTACTCACATATTGCTGTTGTAAAAGACCTTGCGGGTCTCGACAGAGTGATAATCGCCGAGAGGAAATAAGAGGTGTATTTATGTGGTACTGTTGTGATTGTGGACTGGTTTTTCAGACCCCATGGCAATGTGGTGGAGAACTGCTCTGCCCATCATGCGGAAGCTGTGCAATAGAAAGGGAATAGTTTTATGGAAGATAGAAAAAAATTAAGACTTGGAGTGGTTTTCGGAGGAAAGTCTGACGAGTACGATGTATCACTTCATTCAGCTGCAAACGTATTAAGAGCCCTTAACGAGGACAAATACGACATTACAAAGATTGGCATCACAAGAGAGGGCCGTTGGTATGTAACAAAGGCAACTCCTGAGGATATCGAGAACAACAAGTGGATTTACAGCGACAGCAACTGTCAGTGCGTAATCCCACACGACCCTACGGTCAAGGGAATACTTGTTTTTGACTTAGAGGACAAAGCTTCGGTTAAGCCGATTGACTGCTTTTTCCCTGTACTTCACGGAGACCACGGAGAGGACGGAGAAATCCAGGGCCTCTTCAGCCTGTCGGAGATTCCTTTCGTGGGCTCGGGCGTAAAGGCAACGGCTAACAGCATGGACAAGACCTGCACCAAGCAGATTGCCAAGCTGACGGGTGTTAAGATGGCTCGCGACTATGTCGTTAAATCGTGGAAATATAAGAGAAATCCGGAAGCTGAGCTTGAGGCAATCAAGAAGGTCCACCAGGATAAATATCCTCTCTTTGTAAAACCGTCGGCTTCTGGTTCGTCGGTAGGCGTTACGAAGGTTCACAAGGCGGAGGAGCTTAAGTCCGCTGTTGAAGAGGCTTTGAAGTACGACAGCAAGGTGCTTGTTGAAGAGGCTATCAAGGGAAGGGAACTCGAGGTTGCCGTTCTTGGAAACGAGGAGCCTATGGCAAGCGGAATCGGAGAGATACTTTCCGGAGACGAGTTCTATACTTACGAGGCTAAATACGCAAATCCTGAATCAAAGACGGAATTTGTCACAGACCTCCCAAAGGAAGTCGTCGATGAATTCAAAAAAACTGCAATCAAGATCTATCAGGAACTTGATTGCAGAGGCCTTTCAAGGGTTGACTTCTTCTATACAAATGAAGGCGACATAGTCTTCAACGAGATCAATTCGATTCCGGGCTTCACCAATATCAGCATGTATCCTATGCTCTGGCTTAACGAGGGACTGCCAACAGATCAGCTCCTCGACAAGCTCATCGCTTTCGCAATGGAGGAGTAGCCAAGGAACAATCAGCAGAAAAGCCGAAAGCCGGGAAGCTAGGATTAGCTAGGATGCAATAGAAGAAATAGCTAAATGAAGCGCTTAACGGCTTCTTGGAATTCCTCAACAGCCGAGGTGTCGCCGTTCTCTATCGCATGAGTTATGCAATGTGACATATGCTCGTTGATGATCTCCTTGCCGAGATTACGAAGAGCAGCGTTAACAGCGGAAAGCTGAACGAGAACCTCTGAGCAGTCAGCGTCGCTATCGATAAGCTTCTTAACATGCTTGCAGTGGCCGATTGCCCTCGAAATGCGATTAATCTGTTTTTTCTTTTCCTCAGGGGAATGCTGATGAGAGTGCTTGTGAGAATGCCCAGGAGAATCTTCGCCCGAATGCTCGCCCGAATGCTCGTGGTTCGACGCATCCCCATCGGCAAGCGCCAAATCAGCAGTATTGCCTGTGCTGGCCGAATCGGCATCGAAATTATAAGGCTTAACAATGATGAAATTCTCCATCAAATCAACCTTTTCGATATCAGCGTAGAGCTTGGTACGAATCCCCATAATATCAGTCAGAATCAATTCGCCGTTATCCTCTCGGATGTCGGCGATATTTTTTGCGAGAAGATGACGCTCCTCTCCGCGAATTTCATATACGTTAGAAAGACACATTATACCCTCCTGTTAAAGTTCGCGTTGCCTGCGAACCATACCGTGTTGCCTGCAAATCAAATTGCGCTACTTGCAAATCAGCTCAAGAGCCTTCTCAAGCTTCTCGTTGCTCTCGCCGATTGCATCGACCGCCTCGTGAAGAAGCTGGCCGGCCTCGCCTTCGAATTCATGTGCGAGCTCGTGAAGCTCTTCGGCGTGGTGTCTGTTGTGCGAAAGCATATATTTCAAAAGTGCGAGAGCCTCCTCGTGTGAAGAAAATGAAATCTCCTCGCCGTGTGTATGTGTCTGCGAATGCTCGTGGCTGTGAACAGTGCCGTCTGCATGTGTATGTTCGTGTGAATGTGCCATAACAAGCCTCCTTTAAATTTATAAAAATTTATTATCAAATTTAGTATACTTCATTGACAGTTTTCTGACAAGGAATTAAAATAATCCTAACTAACACGTTACTAGAACAACAATTATTTAACAAAAGCAAAAGAGAGGATTAGGTGAGATTATATGCGTGATTTAAAACATCTAATTTACTTCGAAGACCTTCTGCAAGAAGCTAACAACGAGCTTATCAGGAAGGCTAAAGAAGAGGATGGCAAGCTGTGTCTTGGTTACACATGCTATTTCATGCCAGAAGTACTGCTCGAACTGCCTGGTTGTTTTTCTGTACGTCTTCGTGCGCCTAAGTGCGTTTCCCCTGACATGGCTACATACTACATGTCTGGAAGAACTTGCCACTATGGCAGAAGCCTTTTGGAGCGCGCCCTCGAGGGAGGATTCAACTTCCTTGATGCACAGCTTGCAACGGAGACCTGCACAGTAACCTGCAGATTCCAAGAGCACCTTAGCCGTGTTGACGGCATTATTAAGAACGACAAGTTCAAATGTGAGTTCATGGATGTTCCATTTAAGAAGAATGAGAACAGCATTGATCACTATGAGAAGCAACTGCAGAAGCATGTGCTTGATTTCCTGAAGGAGAATTATGGCGTAGACACATCTGACGAAGCCATTCTCAAGGCAATAGAGGCACATAACGAAGTATGCAGACTCGTACAGGAAATCGGTGATTACAGAAAGCTCGACAACCCAACAATCACAGGATATGAGTTTGCAGTAATCGTACTCGTAACAATGGCATGCCCTAAGTATCTTATCCTCGATAAGCTGAAAGAGACAGCCGAGGAACTGAAGACAAGAGAGCCTGATGACAAGCCAAATTACAGAGTTAAGGTACTGGTAGCTGGCTCAGAGAACGACGACCCTGATTTCATTAAGCTCATCGAGAGCTGTGGAGCACTCGTAGTAGCAGATAGATTCTGCTACGGCGCAATGGAGTCAAGACAGCCTATCGAGATTAAGGAAGGCGAGACACCTCTTAGAGCAATTGCACGTCATTACCTTCTGACAAGCAGTTGCACAAGATTCATGGAGCAGGGCGAGATGCGTAGAAGAAAGAAGTACATCGCAGACCTTGCAAAGGAGTACAAAGCAGACGGAATTATCATTGTTTCCAACAAGTTCTGCGAGTACTGGAGCTACGAAAGAACTATAGATTCCATCGTTCTCCCAAGAGACTATGGATATCCTGTATGCTCAATCGAGAAGGAATACATCAACTCTGCATCCGGACAGCTTAGAACAAGATTCCAGGCATTCGTTGAGAGTGTAGAACTTAAGAAGATTCAGGAGGCCACGAAATGAAAAAGTTTAATTTAAAGAAGCTTAAGAGCCTCGATTACAAGAAGCTCGCTAACGATTTCGTCTATGGCAAGCCTGAAGGCGAGCGCAGACTCGGAGACTTGTACATGGACAAGACAGGCCTTTACAAGCACAGAGAGTGGCGTGGTATCAAGGACACCATGTACTACTTCAACATGATTTGGCTGTACAACTATGGCAACATGGTTAAGGATATCATTGATATCGGTGGCCCAAAGGGTGTTATTCAGGTTGTTAAAGGCGTTTGGAGATACAGATGGATGGGCCAGTCTTATCTGCCTGTAATTCACTGGTTCGACAGAGGCCTCGAGGGAATGAGAGGCGAGACACTTAGAGCATCCGCTTGGCATTACAGAGGAATGGTTAATGCTACTATTACTCAGTTCACAAGAATGTTCATGGCTGACCAGTATACTGGCGGAGACAAGAAGCTCTACGACAAGACTATCGCTCATGACGAGACAGTATGGGGCGGAGTATTCTATCCATATAGAGATCAGCTGGACGATGTTCCTCTGCAGATGATTCCATACTTTGTAACTGTACACGTTAACAACCATACAGTACTCAACTACATCGACGCTGTACAGTCCATCGGTCTTCCTGGAGACCCATGCCCAATGTGCCAGGCAGAGGCAGGAATTTTCGTACTCGACGATGTTCCAGATTACTTCCCTGCAATGGTAACAACTAACGAGGCTTGCGACGGCTCAGTTGCAACATCAGTTATTCAGGACTGGATGATCAACAAGCCACTTTACGCTATGCCACAGCCAATGCAGTTCGACGATCCACTGGTTCAGGAACACTGCGCTAAGGAAATCGAAGGAGCTTGGAAATTTACAGAAGAGCAGATGGGCGTTAAGTTCAACTGGGATGAGCTCGTAAAGAACCTCAAGGAGCAGAACGAACTTCAGGAGTTCGAATGGGAGAAGTGGGATGTTGCAGCTAACACTAACAACTATCCTATCAACGGCGTTGCTCAGGCCCTTTACAGAATTTTCCAGTCTCAGTACGGCAACAGACCTATTTGGCATGAGATCGACGGAAGAGTTAGAAAGATCATGGAAAAGTGCGTTGAGGAGAAGATCGACACACTGCCTATGACAAGACACAGAGTTATCGCATGGTCATGCGCACCTCTCTATTATTCCAACTGGTGTACATGGGCTTACAACTGCTGGGGTCTCAACTGCGTAATCAATATGGACTCACTGATGTTCGACATGACTATCAGAACAGATACGAAAGAGCACGTTCTGATAGATATGGCAAGATATCATGAATGGGCACCAATGAGAAGAATGGCAGTTGGCGGAATGCACCACATCTTCGAGCTCTGGGAGAACATGGAGAAATTCAACTGCGATATGGTTATGATGTATGACCAGTTGCAGTGCAAGGGAATGCAGGGAGTACACGGACTCTTCGAAGACGAGTTCAGAGCTCGTAACATCCACGCAATCTGGATGCCACACGCATTACCTGACAAGAGAGTAATTTCAAGAAGTGAAATCAGAAAGATCATTAACGACTACATGTTCACAGTTATGGGCGAGGAGCCTATCGATCCATCACTTATAGACTTTGATGACAGCGAGAGCTGGTAGAAACAGGAGGACATTATGAACAAGATTGCAAAGAAAGCATTTAAGCTTGTTGGCGGAGCCGCTGCAGCATACGCAGGACTTTTCGTTGTCTTCTATTTCGACCTCGACGGAAAACTGCTTTTCAACGTTGTAGAACCACTGCTCTGCAAGCACTATGACAACATGGAAAGAAGAGATCCACTTAGCCGTCCATACGATGTTGTTGACGGAGAGCATCTCTAAAGACTTTCACGAATATCTACTAAAGATATCCCGAAGATATCCAGGTAAATTACAAAAGAGTTCCCAGTTAATGGGAACTCTTTTGAAGTGCAGATAAGCACATCCCAGATGGAAAGTGTCGGATGACAAATCACGGCCGACAATTATAACGAATATGGTGAATATAACATATATAACAATATGGCAATGTGTTAATATACCAATGTAGCGAATATAGCGAACACAGCGATATTGCGATAATATATATGTCAAATATAGATAACAAAGCTGAAAGGAGAATATACATATAAATGAAAAAGAAATTTAAAGCGGAATCCCAGCGCCTGCTGGATCTAATGATTAACTCCATTTACACCCACAAGGAGATTTTCCTGCGTGAGATTATTTCGAACGCATCAGATGCAATCGACAAGCTGAGATACATCGCGCTGACAGAGGACACGGGCATCAACATCAACGGCTTTGAGATTATAATCACTCTCGACAAGGAGAACAGAACCCTCACGGTCAGCGACAACGGAATCGGCATGAGCGAGGAGGAGCTCGAGAAAAATCTCGGAACCATTGCTTTCAGCGGAAGCGGTAAGTTCGCAGAGGAGCTCGAGAAGAAGGGCGAAGCTACGAACGGAGCAAACGACAACGAGGAGGCCATCGACATCATAGGCCAGTTCGGCGTAGGCTTCTACAGCGCATTCATGGTTGCTGACAAGGTGACCGTCGTTTCAAAAAAATACGGCGAGGATGTCGCACATAAGTGGGAATCCGAAGGCGCAAGCGGTTTTTCGATCAGCGAATGCGAGAAGGAGAACGTCGGCACAGATATCATAATGCACATCAAGCCGGACGGCGAGGTCGAGGACGAATACAGCAAGTACATGAGAGAGTACACCATCTACAAGCTCGTAAAGAAGTACTCAGACTATATCCGCTTCCCAATCAAGATGCTCATGCCTCATCCATATCTTAAGGAAGGTTGCGACCCTGAGAAGCCTGAATACGAGGAAAAGTTCGAATACGAAACATTCAACTCCATGGTTCCTCTGTGGCAGAGACGCAAGGGAGAGGTTACAGAAGAAGAATACAACGAGTTTTACAAGACTCAGTTCGGCGACGACCTTGACCCAATGAGCACGATCACAGCAAGAGTCGAAGGCCTTGTAAGCTACGACACACTGCTGTACATCCCAAAGAAGCTTCCTAACAAATATTATTCCGACGATTATGAGGGCGGACTGCAGTTGTACAGCTCCGGCGTTCTCATCATGGAAAAATGCAAGGACCTTCTGCCGGACTATTTCAACTTCGTTCGTGGCGTGGTTGATTCTCCGGACCTTTCGCTCAACATTTCAAGAGAAATGCTACAGCATGACAGACAGCTCAAGCTCATCGCGGGTAACCTCGAGAAGAAGATCAGAAGCGAGCTCGAGAATTTGATGAAGAACGAAAGAGAGAAATACGAGGAGTTCTGGAAGAGCTTCGGCAGACAGCTCAAGCTCTGCGCTCTTGACGATTACGGCGCAAAGAAAGAAGAACTTCAGGACTTCCTGCTTTTCTATTCATCGACACAGAAGGGTCTTGTCAGCCTCGCAGAGTATGTTGACAGAATGAAGGAAGACCAGGAGTATATCTATTACGCTGCCGGCGATAGCATCGATGGAATCGACAAAATGCCGCAGACCGAAATACTCAAGGAGAAGAACATCGAGATCCTGTATTTTACAGACAACACGGACGAGTTCATTTCCGATATGTTCCGCAAATACAAGGACAAGAAGTTCATGTCCGTTATCGACGGAGACTTCGACCTCGGAGACAAGAAGGACGAAAGAGTCGACGAGATTTTCAAGGATACCTTTGAGTTCATCAAGGAAGCCCTCGGAGATAAGGTCGATGTTGTTAAAGCATCAACCAAGCTGAAGTCACATCCAGTCTGCCTTTCAAGCGGTGACGGAGTAAGCTTCGAGATGGAGAAGTACTTCACAGCGGTTAATCCAGAGATGGGCGTTAAGGCTAAGAGAATCCTCGAGTTCAATCCAGATCATCCAGCTTTCCTTGCTATCGAAAGAGAGAGAACGGCAGATAACGAGGAGAAGGCAAAGGACATCTGCGAGATTCTTTACAATCAGGCACTGCTGATCGCAGGACTGCCACTTGAGAATCCGTCAGATTACACAGACCTGATCTGCAAGTTCTTCTAAATCCGGAAGAATCCAGAAGAAGTAGCAGAAAAACCTGGAAATCGGGAGGGCCGAAGGACTCGGAGTTTCCCGAAAGGTCCCGCGGAAGTACGGAATAAATAAAGAAAAAATAGAATAATAAGAGAGCACACTATTGCTACCAATACTGTTGGTCGACACAGGTCGAAAGAAAAAACAATATTTGGGAAAATGTGTGCTCTTTTTGTTGAATTTTTGTCAATCTTTTGATAAAGTGTATGGTGAATTAGAATCGGGATCAAATCGAAGGAAAAGCGGTGTGCAAGAACCGCCAATCTACGATGACGAGGAAAGTTTTTCGAAGGGAGAAGTAAGTATAATGGCAAGAGATACGAAGATTCTCGCAGTCGCTGGAAAAGGTGGAGTTGGAAAGACCTCTATCTCAAGTGCTTTTGTAAGACTTATCGCAGAAGCGCACAAGGACGCAAGAATTCTGGCAATCGATGCTGACCCTGCAATCGGACTTTCGACAGCCCTCGGAGTTGAGCCAAAAGAAACGCTCGATGATATTCGCAAGAAGATCGTAACAAGTGTGGAAAGTGGCGCACCAAAGGAGGCAATCGAAATCCTCGGGGAAGCGAGATACAGAATTTTTGACACCATGGTAGAGAAGAACAGGTTCTCTTTTCTCGCAATCGGAAGACCAGAAAGTGCGGGCTGTTATTGCAAGGTGAACGCATACCTCAAAGAGGTAATCAGCCTTCTAGCAGATGAGTTCGATTATGTAATCATTGACGGAGAAGCAGGAATCGAACAGATTAACAGGCGTGTCATGGAGAAGGTTACACATCTTTTCCTTGTAACAGACCCAAGCCGCAAGGGTACGCAGGTAATCGACACTATCAAGAAAGTCGCAGACGAGCTCGTAATGTACGACAAATGCGGAGCGATAGTGAACAGAATCCCGAACGAAGACGCAATACCTTTTATAAAAATTGAATCGGCAGAAGTGCTCGCGTATATTCCCGATGATAGAGAACATGCCGACAACGATATTAAAGGACTCAGCATCTTTGACTTGCCAGAAGATGCACCAGTCATCAAGGGCGCAAGAGAAGCGCTTACGAAGATGGCAATTATTTAATTAAGCAAAACTTAACAAAGAAACAATCGAAAGGAGGAGTACAAAGTTGAAAGATTTGAAGCATTTAATCTATTTCGAAGATCTTTTGCAGAATGCGGACAACGAGCTCGTTGAGCAGGCGAAGGCTGAAGGCCAACTGTGCATGGGCTATACTTGCTTCCATATTCCAGAAGTTCTTCTCAACCTGGACAATTGCTTCTCAGTTAGACTGCGTGCACCAAGAACAGGCTCAATCGACATAGCTACATATTATATGTCGAACTACACTTGCGAATTTGCACGTGCTCTAGTTGAAAGAGGAATTGAGGGCGGTTTCAACTTCCTTGACGGACTCGCAGGCGTAGACGCATGTTCAATGATGAACAGATTCTACGAGCACTTCGAGATTCTCAAGATGAACGAGAAGCCTAACTTTTTCGTAACTCATTGCGATATTCCTTACAAGACAGCTGACTACTCAGTAAGACACTACCAGAAGCAGATGCAGGTTCGTCTGCTCGACGTAATGAAGAAGAACTACGGCGTTGATATTTCTGACGAAGCTATCAGAAAAGCCGTAGCTGAGCACAATGAGGTATGCAAGATTATCAGCGAAATTTCTGAGATGAGAAAGGCTGACAATCCTGTAATCACAGGATACGAATTCCACATTCTCAACCTCGTTAGCTACACTTGCCCTAAGGCAAAGATTCTGCCTTATCTCAAGGAGACTCTTGCAGAGCTCAAGAAGAGAAAACCAGATCCTAAGCCAGCATTCAGAGCAAGAGTTGCTATCGTAGGAAGTGAAATCGACGACCCTGAGTTCACAAAGATGATTGAAGAGGCTGGCGCTCTTGTTGTTGCAGACCGTTACTGCTTCGGCTCAATCCCTGGCAGAGAGGTAATCGAGCTTACAGACGATGAGCCTGCACTCGACCAGATTTGTCGTCACTACATGGAAGTAGCTGAGTGTGCTCGTTATATCGAGGACAAGAAGGTTCTTCAGAGAAGAGAGACCGCAGACAGAATCGCTAAGGAATTCAAAGCAGACGGAATCATTTACGAGCAGATGAAGTACTGCGATTTCTGGGGCTTCGAAAGAGCTCTTGTCAGCCACATCATGACTGAGGAATACGGATGGCCGGTTCTGTCAATCGACAGATTGTACAATGCTAAGGGCTCCGGTCAGCTTAGAACAAGATTCCAGGCCTTTGTAGAATCTCTTGAAATTAAGAAGATTCAGAAGGGAGGCAACTAATGGGAAAGAAGAAGAAAGTAGTATATCCAAATCCTAAATTCTTCAAAGCTAAGGATAACATGGATTTGAAGAAGCAGGCTGCTAACCTCAAGGAAGTAGGAGGAATCATCCTCGACATCGCTAAGGAAGGCGACTACAAGGCTTTTGCTGAGAGACAGCTTGCTAATATGAAGGACGATTTTGCAAGAATAAGAAGAGAAATAACAACTCTTTCTGCAATGTCACCTGAAGAGAGAAAAGATATCATCCTTAACGGAGAAAAGCACCTTGGCTATCTCTACAGAAAGGGCGATATGGCAACCGTTCGTCGTGAGTGGAAGGGTGCTAAGGACACAGCTTACGACTTCAAAGAATGGCTGCGCATGTGGGGAATGCTCCTCACAACCTTCTCCAAGGACCTCATCCCTGCACTGAATACAACATTCTGGTACAGATGGATGATCAGCTACATGTGCTGTGTTGGTTTCATGGATAAGAACACGATGGGACAGAAGGGAAATGCCCTCAAGATGTCTCACCTGATGATTTACGACATCTTCCGTTATGTAGCAGAGAACCTCGTATTCCTTGCAAAGGGAGATGAGAAGAACGGTAACTCAACTGAGCTTTCAAAGAAGGTAGTTCTGTTCGACGAGATGACAATGGGCCAGATTATGGCAGGATTCCCTGACCTTCTGGGTATTCCTTATCAGCTCATGCCAGTATTCCTGGTATCTGAGATTGACCAGCTGACATGCGTTCCTTACATCGATGCAGTAGAGAGCTTCGGTCTTCCTGCTGACACATGTCCTGTTCCATCATCAGAGTGCGGAGCTCTTGTAATTGACGCTCTTCCACACCTTGGATCATGCTTCATTTCAAGCTCAATGCCATGCGATGGTTCAGTAATGGCCAGCGAATACATGTCAAGAAGATTCCCTAACCTGCCTGTATTCCACCTTACATTCCCTGTAAGATACGAATACGACGAGACAACATCAGATGCTGTTGAGGATATCAAGGCTTGCATCAAGTTCGTTGAAGAGCAGACAGGCGCTAAGTGGAGCTGGGATGCTTACTTCGCTCAGATGAAGAGATTCAACAAAGAGACAGAGTACGAGCTTCAGAAGTGGGAAGTTAACAAGACTGATTATCCACAGATCATCGGACCTGTATATGAGCTCTTCCGTAAGTGGAACTACGAGATGGACGGCGGTGCAGACCCAAGAGTTATGCCTACATGCGAGAAGGTTAATAAGCTGATGTATGAGGCTTATGACAGAAGAGATGAAGCTTGGGTAGGCAAGATGAAGTACAGAGGTATCGTATGGTCATGTCCTGCTCACTACTATGCTAACTTCAGTAACTGGATCGCTAACTGCTGGGGTGTTAACATTCTCGTTGAGATGGAGTCACTGAACTTCACAAAGAAGCTCGAGACAGAGGACAAGGAAGAGGCTCTCATGGACCTCGCAAGACTCTACGAGCGTATGGTAATGAGAAGACACACCAATGGTGGATACCACAATGTAGTTGACGAGCTGTGGAAGCAGGTTGAAGACTGGAGAATCGATATCATCATCATGTACCAGAACGTAGCTTGCAAGAACATGGCAACACTTCAGGGTATACTCGACGACCAGTGCAGAGACAAGGGTTACCACATGATTTGGATCGAGCACGATCTGATGGACCCA
This sequence comes from Sphaerochaetaceae bacterium, assembly GCA_963588675.1. Classification (GTDB taxonomy): domain Bacteria; phylum Bacillota; class Clostridia; order Peptostreptococcales; family Anaerovoracaceae; genus Crickella. Next base: position 22,100 of record CAVAIH010000003.1, read on the forward strand.
AGAACTGTTTCGAGAAAGACAATGCGTGACAAGGTTAACGAGTACATGACAACAGTCATGAAGGCTACACCAGTTGACCCAACACTGCTCGACTTCGACGACGAGACAGCAATGTAGAAAGATATATTATTAAAAGGTTTTTATATAAGAGAAAAAGGAGAACAAGAAAATGAAATATTTCGGTGGTTGTGACGTAGGTTCGACCTACACAAAGGCAGTTATTCTCGACGAGGAAGGCAAGATTGTAGCAAATACTACAATTAAGAGCAAGATTCAGTCTGAGGCTTCAGCAAGACTTGCTATGAAGGAAGTTCTTGACAAGGCAGGACTTAAGTCAGAGAAGGATCTTGAGTATCTGATCGGTACAGGATATGGAAGAAACAAGGTTCCATTTGCTGATGAGAACATTTCAGAGATTTCATGCCACGCTATGGGCGTACATGTAACTGACCCTTCAGTAAAGGCTATCATCGATATCGGCGGACAGGACGTTAAGGGTATCCAGGTTGATACAGACGGAACTGTTAAGAACTTCGCTATGAACGATAAGTGCGCTGCTGGTACAGGAAGATTCTATGAGGCAATGGCAAGATCATTCGAGATGAGCCTCGAGGATTTCTCAAATCTTTCACTCACAGCAAAGAACGTAATTCCTATCACAGCACAGTGCACAGTATTTGCTGAGTCCGAGGTTATCACACTCGTTGGTGAGGATAAGCCAATGGACGAAATCGCAGCAGGAATTCAGATGGCTGTAGCTAAGAGATGCTTTGTAATGGCTAAGAAGGCTGGAGCAACAGACGCTATCACACTGACAGGCGGATGTGCTAAGAATGCAGGTCTGAAGCAGGCTATTGAGCGTGTTCTGAAGCTCAAGGTTATCGATCTTAAGACAGACCCACAGCTGATGGGAGCTCTTGGAGCAGCTGAATTTGCTCGTCAGAAGGGTCTTGCTAAGGCTTAAGCCGAAAGGAGTCACTAATGAAAGATTGTAAAGTATGCAAAGTTACAAAGGCTGTTGTTAAGACAACTGCCATTGCAGGCGGAGCACTCTTTGCGGTATATATGTGGAACCTCGATCAGAAGCTTCTGAGCTGGGCTTATATCAAGGTTAATGATATATTTGACCGCAAGAAAGAGGACATTAAGTTCTAATGGAATTATATGATTCAATAATCAAGCAGACGGAGGCTCTTTACGGAGCCTCCTCTTGCAAGGTCTATCCTTACAATCCAGAGAAAACATGGAAGGACGTAGGTGCGAACCAGCTCATCATGTTAAGAGATTCCGCCTACGAGCTTGGTGGGGATAGCAAGCCTGCTGTTAATTACAGCTGTGTTTCTACAGCGGATTTCGTAGACAAGGACGAGATTGTAGTATACGGCAAGGATTTAAGCGAAATAAACGGAAGCGTTCCATTTGCAAGAATAGCAATCGTGAAGGTTAAAGACCTTCAGGGCGAGGACGAGGACGACACCGAGCCTGTTTTCAGAGCGATTCAGGACATCGATTTTGTCAAATACCACGTATATCCAGAAGGATATATGGTAAGGACATCCTCTGAGAGCAACAGGGAGCAGGTCAGAATCAGCAAAGACGCCATAAGAGCGGGCATCAGCTTCGAGAAAGTCGGAAATACATACATCAAGAAGTACAAGGAGAATCCGAATATTCTTGCTGTTAAGCTTGTTTTCCTGACTGTTGAAGACGCAGATTATAAGCAGATGAAAGAGAACGCCAAGAAAGTAGGCGACATCACCAGGACTTTATCGAAAATCCTCGAGGGTATGTCGACCGACTGCAACACCTGCGGACTCAAGACTATCTGCGACGAGGTCGAAGGCCTTAAGGAACTGCATTTTGGCAAGAACGCCAAGGAGTTCAAATAAGTCGAGAAAAATCGACTAAGAACTAAGACGCGACAAGAAATAAGCGCTCCACCGAGGTGGGGCGCTTTTGTGTGTTTCTATGTGGGTGAATATTACTTTCGACCTTGCGTCTAATCCTTTATTCCGTTCTATTTTATTCCGGTGGCCTTCTATAGAAGTTGCCGGTAATTGAATCAGATTTCTGGACATTGATGAACGCATGCTCATCAATGTCTTTTATTGCCTTGATTATCTTAGGCACCTGTTCGCTTCCGATAACAGAATATACGAGGTTCTGTTCCTTGTGCTTGTAGAAGCCGGTGCCCTTGAAAAGAGTTGCGCCGTGATGAGTTAGTTTCCTGATTTCCTCATAGACCTCATCAGGCTTGTCGGTGATGATCCAAAGAGTGTGCTTCTGGTAGGTCTTGTTAAGCGCGTTAAGAATCTGCGTCTGTGTGAACTGGTAAATGATCGAGTAAAGAGCCTTGTCAAATCCGAAGAGAAGACCGGCGATGATGAGCATGACAACATTTCCCGCGAAAATATAATTCCACGCGTCAACTCCTCGCTTTTCTGCAAGATAGATCGAGATGAAATCCGTACCGCCCGAGCTTGCGCCCGCGTGCAGGCAGATTGAAATTGCCGTACCATTGATAATTGCTCCGAAAAGCGCGATGAGAAGAACGTCATATGTAACAGGAACTGTCGGCATGATGTCCGTCAGAACCGAAGAAAGCACGATTACATAAAGCGAGTAGAGGGTGAATTTCTTGCCGATGAATTTGAAGCCTATATAGAAGCTGACAAGATTGAGAGGAATGTTGATTGCCGTGTAAGCGACGGATACGCCGAAGAACTTCGCAAAAATTCTTTGCAGAAGTACGGTAAGTCCCGAGAATCCGCCAGGAACAAGACCGCCGTTGTTAATGAATGCGTTGATGTTAAAGGCCATCATCGCAGATGCTATGGTAAGAAGAATTAATCGCAGGACCACTGATTTGGCCTTGCCGTCAGATTCAATCAACATGTATATCCTCCGTTTCGTCAGAGCTATCGACAAAAGCATTCGACTGAGCTTTCGCCTGAACATTCGTCCGAGCTTTCGTCTGAGCCCATATTTATAATAACACGAAAGACGGCCCGTGTCCTGAAATACAAAAATGTATGCATGAATACTTGACGATTTGGCGTAATGTTGATATAATCGTTGAGCTGTGTTGTAGGAGTTGAACTTCGCTACATAGACTTTAAAGAGAAAGAGGTACTCCCATGAAGGAAGGAATCCATCCTGATTATAAGGAATGTAAAGTTACTTGCGCATGTGGTAACACTTTCACAACTCGTTCCAACAAGGAAGAGATGAGAGTTGACATCTGTTCTGAGTGTCACCCATTCTTCACTGGCCAGCAGAAATTTGCTAACCGTGGCGGACGTGTTGAGAAGTTCAAGAACAAATACAACCTGTAACTTACAGAGTCCTTACAAGCGCTCCCAGAAGGGGGCGCTTTTTCATGCCTTCGACTCGCACGCGCAACGCCCGCGTGGCACGCGGAGGCAATTCGCACGGGACGCCCGCGCCTCGTGCGCTGAACGCGATTGCAGACGCCCGCGAAACATGTCCTGCCCGCGCGCACGCTAAGATATTAAAGAGATAATATCTTAGCAAAGGGTGTCAAATGGGGATTTTTCTGCTATAATACTAAGTTGAAAAAGAGCAGATATAATTACAGAAATAAAGCAAATAATCAGCTTAGCGTTGGCCAATCATTAGCCAATTGCGAGCAGATTAGAAAAGAAACAGGAGTTAATAATGTTTGACAAGTTAGACTTCATATTAGAGAAGTACGAAGAATTATCAAAGAAGGTATCGGACCCGGATGTAATCGCTGACCAGACGAACTGGCAGAAGTACATGAAAGAAATGAGCGAGCTCGAGCCTATCGTTAAAGAATACGAAGCATATAAGAAGGAGAAGGAATCACTTGCTGAGGCAAAGGAGATTCTTGAAGCCGAGTCGGACGAAGAGCTTAGGGAAATGGCAAGAGAGGAGCTCAAGGAGCTCGAAGCTCAGATAACAGATTCCGAAGCCAAGCTCAAGGTTCTGCTTCTGCCAAAGGATCCTAACGACGAGAAAAACGTTTTCCTTGAGGTAAGAGCAGGAACCGGCGGAGACGAGGCTGCGCTTTTCGGAGGAGACCTTCTCAGAATGTACCTTCGCTATGCAGAAAGAAGACATTGGAAGACCGAGATCATCGACATGAACGATACAGGTATCGGCGGAGTCAAAGAGGCGACAGTTCTCATCAAGGGTAAGGGCGCATACTCAAGACTCAAATTCGAGAGCGGTGTTCACCGCGTGCAGAGAGTACCGGAGACGGAATCAAGCGGAAGAATTCACACCAGTGCGGCCACAATCGCAGTGCTTCCTGAGGTTGACGATGTCGAGGTCAAGATTGACCCTAACGATGTAAAAGTCGATGTATACAGAGCTTCGGGTAACGGCGGACAGTGCGTAAATACGACGGACTCCGCGGTAAGAATGACTCACCTGCCAACAGGAATCGTTGTTACCTGCCAGGACGAGAAATCGCAGATTCAGAACAGAGAGAAGGCTATGCGAGTTCTCAAGGCAAGGCTTTATGACAAAATGGTTCAGGAGCAGAACGACAAGATCTCGGCGGACAGAAAGAGCCAGGTAGGTTCGGGAGACCGCTCGGAGAGAATCAGAACATACAACTTCCCACAGGGAAGAGTTACAGACCACAGAATCAACCTTACTTTATATAAGCTCGATCAGTTCCTTGACGGAGATATTGACGAGGCCATAGACGGTCTGATCACAGCAGATCAGGCAGCAAAGATGGCAGACTTCGGTGAGTAAGAGAAGAACAGCCGAAAAGCAACCGAAGAACTAACGGGGAATAACCGAAGAACTAACGGGGAATAACCGAAGAACTAACGGGGAGTAACCGAAGAACAAGAAGAGAGTAAACGGAGAAAAAGAAATGCATACCGTGAAGCTTCAGGATAATTTAGATGAAATAAAGATTGCGGCTGAGATTATTAAAGGCGGTGGAATTGTTGCTTTCCCAACCGAGACGGTCTACGGACTTGGGGCAAATGCGCTCAATGAAGAGGCTGTCAAGGCTGTATATCTTGCAAAAGGTCGCCCAAGCGACAATCCGATGATAGTGCACATCGGCAACATGGGGATGCTCGACCAGCTCGTGCAGTATGTCAACGAAGATAGCGCTAAGCTGATGAAGGCTTGCTGGCCAGGCCCAATAACCTTCATCCTGCCAAAGAGCGACTTAGTTCCTTCTGTGACATGCGGTGGACTTGATACGGTAGCGATAAGAATGCCCGCAAATAAAGTTGCGCTTGCCCTAATAAATGCGTCAGGAGTTCCGATTGCGGCACCAAGCGCTAACATTTCGGGAAGACCAAGCCCAACTAATTATCAGGATGTAGTCGAAGATATGGACGGCAGAATTGATGCCATTATCCAATCCGAGGACTGCAAGGTAGGCATAGAATCGACGGTTGTGAATCTCTGTTCAGGTACGCCCGTGATACTAAGACCGGGTTTTTACACTAAAGAGAAGCTGACAGAGCTTCTTGGCAAGCCCGTAGAATATGACAGAACGCTTTACGAAAACGGCATAGGCGCACTTGACCCTGCGAAGGGCGCAAGCGACATAGACGGCTTCAAGCCTATGTCACCGGGAATGAAGTATAAGCACTACGCGCCTAGGGCACAGGTCAGACTGATTCGCGGTAACGACGAAAGCGCAAGACAGCGAATTATGATGCTCGGCCTTGAGGCTAAGCGTAACGGAGAGAAGGTAGCCGTCCTCGACTATGACGGAGATGCCGAGAAAGCCGCAAAGAAATTTTTTGCGGACTTGAGAGAGCTCGACAGACAGAATTACGATTTGATTCTCGTAAGAACTCTTGATGAAGAGGGCTTCGGGTTTTCAATAATGAACCGCATGCTCAAGAGCGCGGGGTACGATATTGTAGAAGATTAAAGGAGACTAGGCGTATGAAGATAGTAATCGGATGCGATCACGCAGGTTTTCCGCTTAAGGAGGAAGTTAAGCAGAAACTGCTGAAAGAGGGTCACGAAATTATCGATGTTGGCACAAATTCAGCAGAGTCTGTGGATTATCCTATTTACGGAAGAGCAGTAGGAGAGGCTGTTGCTAACGGCGAAGCAGAAAGAGGTATTGCAATCTGCGGATCGGGTATAGGAATTTCCATCGCCTGCAATAAGGTTAAGGGCGTAAGATGCGCGCTTTGCACTTCCGTTGAGATGGCAGAAATGAGCAGAAGACACAATAATGCCAACGTCATCGCAATGGGGGCGAGAATGATAGATAAGGAGCTTGCCTTCCAGATGATCGACACATGGTTGACAACAGATTTCGAGGGCGGTAAGCATCTTAGAAGAATAAATATGCTCGAAGATTAATATGAGGAGGAATGGAAAATGAGTAAAGTAATGGTATTTGATCATCCGCTGATTCAGCACAAGGTTGGTATGCTTAGAAGAAAGGAGACTAACAGCAAGGACTTCAGAGATTTCGTTAAGGAAGTCGGAATGCTGATGGGCTTCGAGGTTACTCGCGATCTTCCTCTTGAGGATGTTGAGATTGAGACACCTATTTGCAAGACAGTATGCAAACAGCTCACAGGAGAGGACATTGCAATCGTTCCTATCCTTCGTGCAGGACTCGGTTTCGTAGACGGTATGTTGGCTCTTTATCCAAATGCAAAGGTTGGACATATCGGCCTTTACAGAGACCCAGAGACACACGAGCCTGTGGAATATTACTGCAAGCTTCCAGAGGATATTGATAAAAGAAGAGTTGTCGTAGTTGACCCAATGCTCGCAACGGGCGGTTCTGCAGTTGCAGCAATCAACTTTATCAAGGAAAGAGGCGGAAAGGACATCGTGTTCATGTGCCTTATCGCAGCTCCTGAGGGCATCGAGGCTCTCCAAGAGGCTCACCCTGATGTAGACATCTACATTGCAGCTAAGGACGAGAAGCTGAACGAGAACGCATACATCGTACCTGGCCTTGGCGACGCAGGAGACCGTCTCTTCGGCACGAAGTAGTTCGGATTCGAAGGAAACCTTTTTTCTGAAAAGAATCTAGCAAAGCTTCTGGCAAAGATTCAAGCAAAGATTCTGATAAAGTTCGGGTAAAGAATGAAAAAAGAAAGGGTAAAGATATGTTTGTTAATCCAATTCCAGATAATGTAAGCAAATTCGATAATGTATATGATGTGCTGATGGAAAGAGGGCTCATCGAACAGTGCACAGATGAAAAGGCTGTAAGAGAGCTTCTCGGAAATGAGAAGATTAAGTTCTACATCGGCTTCGACCCAACAGCAGACTGCCTTCACGTAGGACATCTGATTCAGGTCATCATTTTCCTTTACATGCTTAAATACGGCCATCATCCGGTAGCCCTCGTTGGAGGCGGAACCGGAATGGTTGGAGATCCTTCGGGAAGAAGCGACATGAGAAGAGTTATGACAATCGAGGAAATCGACCACAACTGCCGACAGTTCCTCAATCTTTTCGACCGCTTCCTCCCTATCGACTATGAGTGGGAGCACACCTTAGGCGAAGGCGTTACAGGAAAAGGCGGATGCAATTACGAGCCAAAGGATGGCACGGTTGTAAGCATTAACAATGCGCAGTGGCTTCGTCCTCTGAACTACGTAGAGTTCGTTCGCGAGGTAGGAAGCAAGTTCAACGTTAAGGAAATGCTTCGAGCTGAGTGCTTCAAGAAGAGAATGGCTGAAGGCGGACTGACCTTCTTCGAATTCAACTACATGCTGATGCAGGGCTATGACTTCTATGTAATGTCGAGAGACTTTGACCTGAAGATGGAGTTGGGCGGTAACGACCAGTGGTCGAATATCATCGCTGGAGTTGATATGTCCCGTAAGCTCGGCGGTAAGGAAGTATACGGAATGACAACAGGACTCCTCACCAAGTCAGACGGCCAGAAAATGGGCAAGACGGCAAGCGGAGCTCTTTGGCTTGACGAGAACAGAGTAAGCGTATACGACTTCTTCCAATACTGGAGAAATATCGACGACGCTGATGTTAACAAGTGCCTCAGAATGCTGACATTCCTTCCAATGGAGGAAGTTAACAGACTTTCATCACTTGAGGGTTCAGCTATCAACGAGGCAAAAGAAGCTCTCGCGTTCAACCTCACAAGCTTCGTTCACGGAGAGGAGAAGGCAAAGCAGGCCCTCGAGGCATCAAGAGCTGTTTTTGCAGGCGGTGGAGTATCTGACAACATGCCTACAGTCGAGCTTGCAAAGTCGCAGTTCGAGGGAGAAGGCTTCGGACTTGCGGTTCTCATGAAGGAAGTTGGCCTTGAGCCATCAACAAGCGAGGCTCTGAGAACCATTCAGGGAGGCGGGGCTAAGATTAACGGCGAGGCTGTAACAGACAAGAAATTCGCTGTAACAACAGACTGCTTCAAGGACGGCGAGCTTGTTCTCCAGAAGGGCAAGAAAAAGTTCATGAAGGTCGTAATTAAATAGAGGAGAAATGCAATGGTTAAAGAAGTAAACCTTGAAGAGATGAAGGCCTATTGCAAGGAGAATTTCACAACAGGCTTCGTTTGCTCGGAGAGTGTGCTCGACACACTGAACAAATTCTATGATCTTGGAATCGGCGAGGAGGCAATCGCGCTCAGCACAGGCTTCCCATACGGCTTCGGAAACGGAGGAAATGTCTGCGGTGGAGTTGCCGGAGCTACTATGGCGCTCGGCAAGCTTTTCGGAAGAACCGTTAAGGGAGATCCCGCATACCAGAAATGCAACGAAGTGGTAAGAGAGCTCAACGACGATGTTGCAAAAGCTTACAAGACAAGCATTTGTCCGGAGCTGATTGCAGATTATGAGTTCTCAACTCCGGAGCGAAAGCAGTATTGCACAGAGCTTCTTTATGTAATCCTTGAAAGCTTCGCGAAGATCATGGAAAGAGAATTCGGCGTTGTAACAAAATAAGTGCTTTCAGAGGTACAGCTTCACAAAGGCCGTACCTCTGATTTTCTATTGGGAAAATTCCGACGGAGGACAGATGCAGGAAGCTAATTTAAATAAAGATAAAGAAAAATATATTCTGGTTGCAGTCGCAAGTGATGCGGTAAGCGAGGAGAAGGCGTGGGAGTCGCTTGATGAGCTTGAGGCTCTTCTTGAGACGGCTGATGGCGAGGCGACAAGCCACGTGGTCCAGAAGCTTGAACACCCTAACAGAGCGATGTATGTCGGCACAGGAAAGGCGGTAGAGCTTAAGGAGATGATAGCACAGCAGGATGCCGTCGGAATAATCTGCGACGATGAGCTTACGCCTTCGCAGTTTCGAAATTTGTCGGACGCTATAGATGCAAAAGTCCTCGACAGAACAATGCTTATCTTGGATATTTTTGCAAGGCATGCCAAGACCAAGGAAGGTAAAATTCAGGTCGAGATTGCCCAGCAGAAATACAGGCTATCAAGGCTTAGGGGTATGGGTGAAGCTATGTCGAGACTCGGCGGAGGAATCGGAACAAGGGGCCCGGGCGAGACCAAGCTCGAGACCGACAGAAGAGTTATTCAGAGAAGAATTAAGCTTCTGTCCGACGAAATCGAAGACCTTAAGACGATACGCGAGACAACCCGCAAGAAGCGCAGTAATTCCGCAATTCCGACGATTGCGATTGTCGGATACACGAACGCTGGCAAATCGACGCTTCTTAACTTGCTGACGGGCGCTGACGTTCTCTCGGAGAACAAGCTTTTTGCGACACTTGATCCTACGACGAGAACCGCGGTCCTGCCGGACAATCAAGAAGTTCTGCTGACGGACACCGTAGGCTTCATCAACAAGCTTCCGCACAACATAATCGACGCGTTCCGAAGCACCCTCGAAGAGGCCAAATACGCGGATGTTATTTTGCATGTCGTAGATGCGTCAGACGAGCAGTCGGATATGCACGTTGAGGTGGTAAGCAGGACGCTCGAGGAACTTGATGTTGTCGGCAAACCGATCATCCTTGTAAGAAACAAGATCGACATAGCAGACAGCGAGAGGGTCTATGCGGTAAAGCAGGTAGAGGGTGTCGACAGAGTTGTCGAAGTTTCCGCAAAAACAGGAAAAGGCATCGACAAGCTCTTCAGTGCTGTTGCAGAGGTTCTCAGGGAGAACAGAGTATATGTCGATACCTTTTTGAGTTATAAGGACTCAGCTGAGCTTGCGAAGATTCGCAAATACGGTCAGCTGATTTCCGAAGAGTATGAAGCCGACGGAATACATATCAAAGCATATATTCCACGTTCCTTATACAGTTCTTTGCTTAGCCTCCTGTGAGGAGTGGGTGATGACTTGGCCCGGCTCAAGAGAGTGGGTAAGCCATACGTTTCCGCCGATAACGCAGTCGTCGCCGATGTACGTGTTACCACCGAGAATGGTTGCGCCTGAGTAGACAACAACGCGATTGCCGAGGTTAGGATGGCGCTTGATTCCTTTTACAAGAGTGCCGTCGTCATTAACCGCGAAGCTCTTAGCGCCGAGAGTGACATGCTGATACAGCTTGACATGCTCGCCGATTACGCAGGTCTCACCGATTACAACGCCCGTACCGTGGTCGATAAAGAAATATTTACCTATCTGTGCGCCTGGATGAATGTCGATGCCCGTAATTCTGTGGGCATACTCTGACATTACTCTCGGAATCAAAGGCACCTTCATCTCGTACAGCTTGTGTGCGATGCGGTGGATTGCGATTGCACGGAAAGCAGGATATGTCAGAATAATCTCGTCAACGCTCATTGCGGCAGGGTCACCCTCGTAGCCTGCCTGAACATCTGTCTTGAGAATTTCGAGGATTTCAGGAAGGGAGTCTATAAGCTCCATCGTATATTTCTTTGTGGCGTGGTCGCACTTGCTTACGATCTTGAAGCATCTCGAAAGCGCGTCATAGGCGCGCATCAGCTCCCATGTTCTTTTCTCGCTTTCTACAAAGCGTTCTCTTGCCTTTCCGAAATGATAAGGGAACATCGCGGTTATAAGGTGCTGAAGGGCATCCTCTACTGCCTCGTCAAGGCCTATATATTTTCCTTCCGATGGCTCGCCGTCTATTGAGCCGAATTGATTCGCAATTTCCTCAAGGTGCGCCGCAAGCGCTACTGGGTTGTTTTCCATTAGTTTTCTCCTGTTGTTTTTAAAATTGTATATATCCAAAACTCAGATTATTCGAAGAGCGCCGTGGACAGATACTTACTGCCGTCGTCTGCAAGGAGTGCGACAATCGTCTTTCCTTCGTTCTCAGGCTTCTTTGCGAGCTCTATGGCAGCCCACACAGCAGCACCGCTTGAGATGCCGACAAGAACTCCTTCTTTGTGCCCAACCATCCTCGCATATTTATATGAATCATCAAGTGTGGCGGTGAGAACCTCATCGTAAATCTCCGTGTCCAAGGTTTCAGGCACGAAGTTTGCGCCTATTCCCTGAATTCCGTGAGGTCCGGCATAACCCTTGGTGAGAAGAGGCGAAGTGTCAGGCTCTACACCATAAATTTCTATTGTTGGATTCTGCTCCTTGAGATAAGCGCCTACGCCGGAGATTGTTCCGCCTGTTCCTATGCCAGCAACGAAAATGTTCACGCTCCCTTCTGTATCGCGCCAGATTTCTGGACCTGTCGTCTGATAGTGAGCCTTTGGATTGCTTGGATTGCTGAACTGTCCTGCGACCCAACTTCCTGGAGTTTCTGCCTGAATCTCATTTGCTTTCTCAACTGCGCCAGCCATTCCAAGTGAACCTGGTGTGAGAACGACCTCTGCACCGTAGCCCTGCATGGTCTTGATTCTTTCAACCGACATGCTGTCCGGCATTACGATGATAACTTTGTAGCCTCTGCTTGCGCCTATCGAAGCAAGGCCGATTCCTGTATTTCCGCTGGTAGGCTCGACAATGGTAGCACCCGGCTTGATGGTGCCGTCTGCCTCAGCCTCGTCGAGCATACAACGAGCGATCCTATCCTTGGCAGAACCTGCTGGATTCATGCCCTCAAGCTTAACAAGGACTCTTGCCTTAAGTCCAAGCTCTTTCTCGATGTTACTGAGCTCAAGAAGAGGAGTTCCCCCTACGAGCTGACTGACTGATGTGTAAATCATATCTAGCTACCTCCTGTTAATTTAGTGTAAAAATTTAATTCCCACCAATGCAGTAGGAATTATGACTATGTTAGCACCGCAAAGAGAATAAGTCAATGTAATAATGCAAAAATATGTGTATAATATTCTTATATAGAGGAAATCAAGGAGGCCACAATGAACGATTTCGTATGGCAGAACAGAACAAAGGTATATTTCGGAGAAAAGGCAGTCGACAAGCACCTTTCTTCCCTGATTAAAGAATACATACTGCCGGGAAAGAACAGGGTTCTTCTCGGATACGGCGGAGGCTCAATCAAGAAAAACGGAGCCTATGACGATGTTGCTCGCGCGATTAAAGACGCAGGGGCGGAGATAGTCGAGTTCAGCGGTATCATGTCAAATCCGACCGTAGACAAAATGCTCGAAGGAGTTGCCACTGCAAAAGCAAATGACATCGGATTGATTCTTGCGGTCGGCGGTGGCTCGGTGATGGACTGCTGTAAAGCCATAGCCGTTCAGCTTATGTATGACGGCGACGCTTGGCAGGATTTCTGGATCGACGGCAAGGAAATGCCTTTCGACACCTTCCCTTGCGGAGTTGTCGTAACAATGCCGGCAACAGGCTCAGAGGTAAATCCTTGCGCGGTTCTCACAAATACCAAGACAAATATCAAGTGCGACAGAGGCTATCCTCAGATCAATCCGAGGTTCGCAGTCATGGATCCTACCTACACTCTGACTATGCCGTTAAGACAGCTTCGCGCAGGAAGCTTTGACATACTCTCCCACCTTATGGAGGGATATTTCAGCTTTCCTCTCGAAGAAAACGCGACAGACGATGTCGCTAACGGCTTGATGTACGGACTTATCAGGGACATACGCACGGCTGTCAAGAATCCGCAGGACAAGGTCGCAAGAGCAAACATAATGTGGCACGCTTCCCTTGCTGAGAACAATATCGTAAAAATGGGCAAGACCAAGGACTTCGAGTGTCACAACATGGAGCATCAGCTCAGCGCATATACCAACTGCAATCACGGAGAGGGGCTTGCAGTGCTTCATCCGACATATTACAGGCATATCTACAAGGCGGGCCTTCCTAAATTCGTCGAGTTCGCAGTGCAGGTGTGGAGGCTTAACCCCGCAGACTACGAGAGCGACGAGGCACTTGCTCTTGCCGGAATTCAGTCTCTTGAGGATTTTATAGAAGAGATTGGGCTTCCAAGGACGCTAAGGGAGCTTGGCATAGAAGATGAGTCAATCCTCGAGGAAATCGCCGACTCCTGCTTCATAAGCGAGGGCGCGTTCAGACAGCTGACACACGAGGAAATCCTCGAGATATATAGGGAGTGCTTCTAAGTGATTAAGAAGCGAGATTACGAGGCGAGATTCAGGCCGGAAAGCTCAGCCCTGAGTAATTCCGGCAAAGACATAGGGGCTGAGCCAATTTAGTTAGTGCCGATTGTGTTTTGAGAGTATAATAATCAGAGCATATTCAGATAAGAATATAATTAGATGACAATCAACGCATAGCAATGATTGCTTGTATGAAAGGGCAGAATAATGAAAATAAATCTTAATACCGAATATTTAAAGACGGACGAGGAAATCCTGCAGAAGCATCAAGGCAGGGCGCTTGAAATAATCGACGAGCTGTGGCTTGACAAGGAAGCCTATACCGGCTGGGTTCATTATGCAAGCAAGCTTCCAGACGAATCCATATCTGAAATAGAAAAGACCGCAGATGAGGTGTCAAAGCTTTGTGATACTTTGGTTGTGATAGGAATCGGCGGTTCGTACCTCGGAAGCGCTGCGATACTCGAGGCTCTTGGCGGTGCTAGGAAAGGCCGTCCGGACTTGTTTTTTGCAGGAACGAACCTCAGCGGAAACGCACAGTCGCGAATCCTCGAGAGGCTCACGGACGAGGACAGAGATTTTGCAATATGCGTTGTATCAAAGTCCGGCACAACCATGGAATCCATGATAGGCTTCAGCCTTTTCAAGGACGCGCTGATTAGAAAATACGGCGAGAAGGCGTCTTCGAGAATTATCGCGATTACAGATCCTGCGAAAGGACTTCTTCGCGAGGAAGCAAAGCGCGAGGGATATAGGAGCTTCGAGATTCCATCGAACATCGGCGGAAGATATTCGGCATATACACCAGCGATAATTTTCCCACTTGCTGTCGCAGGCGTTGATATAAGAAGCTTCATCGAAGGCGCAAGAAGCATTTCCGACCTCGACTACTGGAAAAATGAAGGCCTAAGATACGCGCTTTCGAGATTTGCAATGCTCGAGTCAGGCAAGGCGCTTGAGGTATACGAATACTTCGATCCGAGCCTCAGACTCTTTGGCGAGTGGATGAAACAGCTCTTTGCAGAGAGCGAGGGCAAAGAAGGCAAGGGGCTTTTCCCTGTGACGCTCACGCTGTCGACGGACCTCCACTCAATCGGGCAGTACCTACAGGAAGGAAAACCGATGTTTTTCGAGACTTTCTTTGATGTTAAAGAATGGCCTGCGGATGTAACAATTCCTGAATCGATAGGAAATAATCTCGGTGGAATGTCGCTTAACGCTGTGAACAAGACGGCGCTCGAGGGCGTTGTTGCGGCTCATAGCAAGGCGGGCACACCGATACTGAAGCTTGAGATAGCTAAGATCGATGAATATACATTAGGACAGCTTACATATTACTGCATGATGACGGCGGCAATCACAGGAAAGCTCATGGGAGTGGATCCTTTCAACCAGCCGGGCGTTGAGCAGTACAAGAAGGAAATTCGCGAGCGCCTCGACATTTAAGACGGCGCGACGGCGCGACGGCGCAGTTTAAGGACGCGAGGACGCAGTGCCAGACCGAAGGCGCGTCGATACGAAGACACGACGACGCGGAGATTAAGGACGCGAGGACGCGCAGAAAAGGAGACGAAATGACCTATTTTATAACG
>CAVAIH010000004.1:0-28736 GCA_963588675.1 Sphaerochaetaceae bacterium
GCGCGTGCTGTACGTGGAAAGGGTCCTTGTTGTATTTCTTCAATAATTCAAATGCCTTATCTCTTGAAATATAATCCATCTATCTATTTCTCCCTGTCATCATTTAGAATTTGAGGTCTGTTACTGCATATTGTGCAAGAACTTGTCATTGCTAAGCACCAGCGAGCCCTGTCCATCACCGACCGAATCGGAATGTATCTTTAAGCCCGGCCCACTGCTGGTCTTTGTCGCTTAGATTAAGAGGCGTGCCATCCTCAAGTGCATATCCTGTCCCTGAAGCACTTCCTGGATATTCGCCAGTAAGCGCCGGCCACTTGATGCCTATCTCGGGGTCGTTCCATGCAAGTCCGCCTTCGTCCCCCGGATGATAGAAATCCGTGCATTTATAGCAGAATTCAGCAATGTCGCTGAGGACCAGGAATCCGTGAGCAAAGCCTTCTGGAATATAGAATTGCTTCTTGTTTTCCTCTGTAAGTTCCACGCCGAACCATTTGCCGTAGGTATCGCTGTCACTTCTAAGGTCAACTGCTACATCAAACACCGATCCCTTAACTACGCGAACGAGCTTGCCTTGTGGAAATTGCTTCTGGAAATGCAGTCCGCGAAGGACGCCTTTAGTAGAGCTTGACTGGTTATCCTGAACGAATACCATATCAAGCCCTTCTTCCGACATATCCTGTTGATTATAGGTCTCCATAAAATATCCGCGGGCATCTCCGTGAACTGTCGGTTCAATCACGCAAAGTCCGCTGATGCCACCTGCATTTTTTTCAACCTTAATCTGTCCCATTTTGATCTCCCTTAAAATTCGAGTTCTTCCAAGTAGCGCACGAGCGCGTCCTGCCAAGTAGGAAGAAGCGCGAATCCATTTGCTGTAAGCTTGCTCTTATCAAGACGGCTGTTAAATGGTCTTGCCGCCTTAGATACGCCGTACTCCTCTGTTGTTACAGGAGTTACCGTCAAATGATCTGCGTCATATTCCGTATGGCCGAGCTTTGCGGATTGACGGAAAATCTCAACGGCGAAATCATACCAACTGATATATCCGCCCTCATTCGTAGCGTGATAATAGCCATACTTATCCGTTTCAATCATGTCAACCAGAAGTCTGGCAAGATCTATCGTATATGTCGGCGTACCGATTTGGTCATTTACCACAGTAAGCCTGTCGTGATTTGCTCCGACCTTAAGCATGGTCTTGATGAAATTATTTCCGTTCTTACCAAATACCCATGCGATGCGGACGATGAAATATTTCTCTAATGTTCCAGATACAGCCAGTTCTCCGTCAAGCTTCGACTGACCGTATACGTTCAGCGGAGCGTAGTCCTTGCAATCTGGGTCCCATGGCTTCTCGCCCTGTCCATCAAAAACATAATCTGTGCTGATGTAGACCATCTTCGCGTCGATCTTGCGACACGCCTTGGCGATATTCTCGGTTCCGCCTGCATTGATTGCGTGAACTTTTGCATGCTTGTCCTCGTCCTCTGCCAAATCCACAGCTGTCCATGCAGCGCAGTGAACAACGACATCCGGTTGAAGCTCTTTTATATTCTTTTCAACAGCCTCCGCATCCGTGATATCCATAGAAACATATGGCATTGTAGTCACTGCGGTGCCGTCTGCGATTCCTTTATAAGAGTCTGCGAGGTCTGTTCCTATACCGTCATAGCCTCTCTTCGCCAGTTCGTTCATTACATCATGGCCAAGCTGTCCACCAACTCCCGTTACTAAAACTTTCATAGAAAACCTCCCGATTAACGCTTGTTACATTAACGATTGTCCCGCGAGCAATTCACACGCCTGCGCTTGCTACGCTAACGATTGCCGTACATTTTCTCGTAGTAGTTCTGATACTCGCCAGAAATGATGGTCTCCCACCACTCCTTGTTCTCCAGATACCACTTGATGGTCTTCTTAATTCCGTCCTCAAATTTGGTCTCTGGAAGCCATCCGAGCTCATTATGAATCTTTGTTGGGTCTATGGCATAACGCATATCGTGTCCCTTGCGGTCCGTAACATGCGTGATGAGGCTCTCGGGCTTGCCGAGCTCCTTGCAAATCATTTTTACAATCTCGATATTTGCCTTCTCGTTGTGTCCGCCTACGTTGTAGACCTCTCCTTCTCTTCCCTTATGGATGATAAGGTCAATGGCCTTGCAATGGTCCTCAACATAGAGCCAGTCACGAACGTTCAAGCCCTCGCCGTATACCGGAAGGGGCTTGTCTTTCAGCGCGTTTGCAATCATAAGCGGAATCAATTTCTCTGGAAAATGATATGGTCCGTAGTTGTTAGAGCATCTGCTGATAGTAACAGGGAGCCCGTACGTTCTGTGGTAAGCAAGAACCAAAAGGTCGGCGCCTGCCTTTGATGAACTATAAGGACTGCTGGTATGGATTGGTGTCTCTTCTGTAAAGAAAAGGTCCGGTCTATCTATTGGCAGGTCTCCGTATACTTCGTCGGTAGATACCTGATGATACCTCTTAATGCCATATTTACGGCACGCGTCCATGAGCACGGCGGTTCCCTTAATATTGGTATCAAGGAAAACTTCAGGATTCTCGATGGAGCGGTCAACATGGCTCTCAGCAGCGAAGTTGACTACCATATCCGGCTTCTCCTCCTCGAAGAGCTTGTATACGGCTTCTCTGTCTGTGATGCTTGCCTTTACGAATCTGAAGTTCGGATTGTCCATTACAGGTGCTAATGTAGATAAATTGCCCGCATATGTTAGGCAGTCCAGACAAATAATGCGATAGTCTGGGTACTTCTTTAACATATGAAATATGAAGTTGCTTCCGATAAAACCAGCTCCGCCGGTAACGATAATGTTCATATTTTCAATTCCCCCATTCTATCTAATATAAATTTTCCTGATACTTGCCGTCCAAGACATCCTTCAAATACTGTCCGTACTGATTCTTCTTGAGAACTTCGTATGTCTTCATCACCTCGTCCTTGGAAATCCATCCGTTCAGATAAGCGATTTCCTCGAGGCATGCAATCTTGCGGTGCTGATGTGTCTCCATAGTCTTGACAAAATTGGTAGCGTCCGCAAGGCTCTCATGTGTTCCTGTATCAAGCCAAGTAAAGCCCTGGCCGAGAAGTTCGACATTGAGCTTACCCTTCTCTAGATATACGCGGTTCAAGTCCGTAATCTCTAATTCGCCTCTAGCAGAAGGCTTGAGCCCCTTGGCATATTTGACCACGTCATTGTCATAGAAATACAATCCTGTGACGCAGTAGTTGCTCTTTGGATGCGCAGGCTTCTCCTCAATGGATACAGCCTTTCCATCTTTATCAAACTCAACGATGCCGAAGCGTTCTGGATCATCCACGTAGTAGCCAAATACGGTTGCACCTGCTCCGATTTCTGCATTCTGCACGGCAGTCTTGAGTCGCTTATTCAAGCCATGTCCTGCAAAAATATTGTCTCCAAGCACCATTGCTACTGTATCGTCTCCGATGAATTCTTCTCCGATGATAAAGGCTTGAGCAAGTCCGTCTGGGCTTGGCTGTATGGCATAAGATAATTGCACGCCGAACTGATGCCCATCTCCTAGAAGCTCCTTGAATCTTGGAGTATCCTGCGGTGTTGAGATAATCAGGATTTCTCTGATTCCGGCATTCATCAGCACCGACATAGGATAATAAATCATCGGCTTGTCATATATAGGTAACAACTGCTTAGATGTTACCATTGTGAGTGGGTACAGACGTGTTCCTGACCCGCCAGCAAGAATAATTCCTTTCATGGCTTAGTTCCTTTATTCTTGATTCTTAATCCTTTATCCTTAATCTTTAATCATCTACCATCACGATTGAAGTCTCGCCGTAACCTGATTAGCAAGGTCTGGAAGTCTTGAGTAAAGCCAATCTCCTGGACAAGACTTGTTGGCGAACCATCTGTGGACAGTCAGTACCATCTCGTTTGATGCCGGTGTGTAATTTAATGAGGTGCTCTTGTCACCAAGCCACAATAGCTTCGTCTTACCATTTCTCTTGCAGATATCCGTGCACAAATCAATAAGTCTCTGGTAGACTATTTCTTTCATTGCGTAAGGGTGGTATGTGTCACTTGCGCATTCAATCGTCACAGCTCTCTGGTCATTGGCATTAGAGGAAGAACACCAAGAGCGGTTCTTTTCCTCAACATACATTCCGATTCTGCCGTTCTTATCGATGCCGTAGTTGCTAGATGCTTCTAAGGAGCTTCTAGAGAACCAATCTCCGAGCCATTCGGCAGTGCATTGACCTACAACACAGTGAGGAGTGATTCTGTCAATGGTGTGAGTTCTTGTGCCTGAATGATTAGGGCTAAGCTTTGTATAATTCACCAGAGGGCTGTTGGAATATGTAAAATATGCTCTCTCTACTGACCCAGGAGCCTTTCCTCCTTTAGTCACAAGTACGATCTGGATTGATTCAAGGCGCAACGAACATCCTGCAGTTCCTGCCGACTCTCCGTTCTTTGCCCAATCAAGCCAACCGACATCCTGAACATGAACACGATAGTAAATATCGTATTTCTCAGTCATGTCACCGGTGAGCTTAATTTGGATAGCTTCCAGACGTTTCGACTTCCCAGTAGTTCCACTCAGGGCGCCGTTCTTCTTCCATCCAGATTCCCATCCGTAGTCCTGAATGTGTGTGCGGTAACAGATATCTCCAACCATGGATGGATCTGTAAGACTGATCTTGATACCTTCCAGGCGCTTTGATTGTCCAGTGGTTCCGCTCATGGCACCATCATATGACAATCCCTGCCAGCCATAATCCTGCACATGTGTCTGATAAGACACAAGAGACACAAGGCCAGGTGTTATATAAGGCGTTTCCGTACTACCAGGAGCAGCTTCGCCCTTTTTCACAAGCTTGATTTCTATGCCTTCCAAGCGCTTTGAATATCCTGCAGTTCCTGCAGCGGCGCCGTTCTTTGCCCAATCAAGCCACCCGTAGTCCTGGGCATGGACACGATAATAGATATCGTATTTCTCAGCCATTTCATTGGTGAGCTTAATTTGTATAGCCTCAAGGCGTTTCGATTGTCCAGTGGTTCCACTCAGGGAGCCGTTCTCCTGCCATCCGGATTCCCATCCGTAGTCCTGAATGTGTGTGCGATATACGACAGCGCCTAAATATTTAGGATCAGACAATTTGATATAAATACCTTCAAGCCTCTTTGACTGTCCAGTTGTTCCGCTCAGGGCACCATCGCTCTTCCACTTAGATTCCCAGCCGTAATCCTGCACATGTGTCTTGTAGGTAATATGTCCTTCTGGAACCTGCTCTTCTTCTTTGTCCGTGTCAGTTCCTAGGTCTGACGTGCTTCCTTTATCTGTGCCACTTCCTTGATCGACGCTTCCACTCTGATCGTTCACTTCTGCAAAGTCAATATCAAATGAAATAGTATCGCCACTCGCAGAGCCGATATTGCTGATTACTATTCCAGAATTTGTGCCATCAGAATAAGTGATGGCATTATCTGAGATTCCCTTGGATTTGTCTGCATTTCCGTAAGATGTACGCCCAGATTCCGCCGAGAAAAACGAGGTATTCGTAAGTGCATCGTTACTCGCAAGTTCTATGCTATCAGAAAGGCTATCTCCCTGCCTGAATACATAAGCGCCATAAGGAGGTGCTGTCATATTGCCCTTTTGAGCCGATGTATTGATTCTGTAAATAACAAGTCCAGAGCCTGGAATTATCTCATCATATCCCGAGGTACCCTTCTCCGCTTGTTTTCTATATTCCACCACGAAGAATTCATTTGTGGAATAATCTGTCTTTATGATAACTGCCTGATTATCTTTATTTGAGGAGTCTGTTGCACTGACAGCACGAATTGTGTACGACTTCTGATCTGTCGTCACAGTTGGAATCGAAAACCACTTAGATACGGTAGACCTATAATATGCCAGTGGATACTGCAGATAATCACTTGCGGACGCCATAATATCCCACTGTCCTACAGGATATCTGCTTGAGTATGAACCGCTCTCACTTGTATAAAGATCGCTATATCCTAAGGAATGCAAATATTCGTGAATGATTACACCGGACTGCCCTGTAATGCTTTGATAACTGCGATACTCTGGAATTACGGTATATCCTGAGACCTGTTTCTCGTTAATTGCATCACTTCCCGAGTAATATGCCATATGTCCATTGAATTTCGCATTCTGCTCATCTGTCCCGCTGGCGATTACTAACATGAGGTTATCGATGCTTCCATCCCCGTTTCGATCCAGATTGGTGGAGGAATTGATGATTCCTGATTCATTCAGTTTTCTGACAACTTCCTGAATCATATTGGAATCTCCGTTAGTGGAATCATTCCCGTAGTGATCGATGCCATAGGATAGAGTAACAGGAGTCACCTTATTCGTATCGGAATTGTACTGAGGAATAATGTTTTCTACCTGCTGTTGCCCGTAGGAAATATTGTCAATATAACTACTGAGGGCCTTCGCATTGTCTCCTTCCCCTGTAAAATATTCCGCAATCTTTGGGTCGTCCATGAAGCAATAGATTCCATTGCTCGGATTATTCAAATGCGTATGCGTCGTGGTATCTGCAAAATTTACAAAAACCACCAGATTCGCAAGGGTCGAAACTGATTGATTGCCTGAAGAGGCATTGTCATTCGCTTCTGCAAGATAAGTAAATGAACTCCCCGAGAGAAGCATTCCCGTAACGGCCGCCACCGCTACAGCTGATTTCATAAGCTTCAAAACTTTTTCCTTTTTCATCTGTCCGTTCCTCATTCTTTCAGCTAGCAATAACTTCTTTGTTCTATATTCTTTGTTTCTTATGCCTTTCACCGATTCCCAGCTTGGCAGTTCTAATTCTTTAATTCTTAAGTCTTGTGTTAATCCTTACGCCTTCTTCTTTCCGTTCTCAGCCTTGACGCCGGTGTAGACGGCGCCGATTATTTGGGTTCCGACGATGTCAAGCTGGGCTAGCATTGCCGATGCGGATTTGAGCTCTGTGATCTGGTCTTTCAGCACGATCATGTAGCCGTCTGTTTTCTCGGAGAGGATTGAAGCATCCGCGGTCTCGAGAACTGGTGGCATATTTATAAATACATAATCGAACTGGTCTTTTGCGGACTTCAGGAGGTCATCCATCTTGTCTGACTGCAGAAGCAGTGTTGGATCCTGAGTTGTAGTTCCTGCCGAAAGAAGCGCGAGCTTGCAAGCGTCAGGGCTCTGAAGAGCATCCTTAAGCTCTGTCTTGCCTGCGAGTATATCGCAAAGGCCCTTATCGTTCTTGGCACCGAGCTTGTCTGCGCATACTGGATTGCGGAGGTCCGCATCGATCAGAAGCACTTTCTTTCCAAGCTGGCCAAACGACTCAGCACAGCCTATGGCGACCTCGTCCTTGCCGTCGCTATTTCGCGCGCTCGTTATTCCGACAAGCTTGCTTCCGTCTTCCGAAAGAATGCTTGCTAAATTCGTGCGAAGAATCCTGTAGGCTTCATCGGCCACTGCGGGTGTCCCCGGGATCGTACCAACAACTGGAAGGCCTAGTTTTCTCGCGATTTCATCTTTATTTCTCAGCCTTGGATTGACAAGCTCTATTGTGATTACGATTGCGCACATAATGAAAGCTCCAAGCAGGAGGCCAATCAGCGTGTAGCGCTTAACATTCGACGATGCTGACACACCATCAAGCGATGGCTCTGTCACTACTGTCATCGAACTGCCCTCGATGATCTGCGACATCTGGGCAGGCGCAGTATCCGCAACGGCCTTTGCAATTCCGTAAGCGTTCTCTGCCGAGTCCATAGCTACTGAAAAAGTTATGATGTGCGTGTTGTCATTCTTCGTCGTTGTTATCGCAGACGCCACCTGACCGCTTGTGTATGTATCCTGTAATCCCGCACTTTCAAGCGCCGTGTCTATTACCTCGTCGCTCTTAAGAACCTCGAGGTACATATAAGCAAGGTCGTTGAGAAGGTCAACCTTATCGCCCGAAGTGTCGTTGTCGTTGATATACTGACCGTCAGCGTCTGCAGTTACGGCTGCTGTAAAAGACGATGTATATGTCACATTCCCGGCAAATTTCGCAAATCCGAATCCGACAACACCGCCGATGAGCGTCACTATCAGTATTATGCGGATTTTCTGCCATAATACTTTGAGCAGATTGAGAAGATCAATCTCTTCGTTTGGGTTCATCTCTGCCGTAGAAAGATTTGTTCTTGTGTCCATTTCTTCTTGTATCCTTTTCTTATATTGTTGATGTTTGTTGACTTAGTTAATGCGGTTAGCGTAATTAACGTAATTAACGTAATTAACGTAGTTAATGCGCTTAGTAGCATTTACGTGTTAGCGTGGCTGAAATTGTTAGCGTTGCTAACCAGACGCTACGTGGCATAGTGCCACACCATATATACTTGGTAAGTATAGCACAAGTTCGTCAGAATTGCCAAATTCAGACGGCTCCTCGTCGCATTCTTCACAAAAGAAACACAGTAGGGCGGTTGGCTTGTCTGGATTCGAGCACGAAAAAAGCCACTTGATTGCCTTATATAATCAAGCGGCTAATTCTAATAAGATTATTTAATTGCCTCGATCAAGCCCTAGACATTCTCACTTGGTCTAAATCTTTATTTGCTTGACTCAGATCCCTTACAGCACCCTAATCTCCTCTATGCCCTCGCAGGCTTCGAGCTGTTCCTTTGGTCCGATGACGCAGGTACTGCTCGCTTCCTTGAGCGTCCTGTCGAGTAGCTTGGCTATCTCGATAAGCTCTGCTGGCGTTGAGCCGAGGAGTTTTGCACGGCGAGCGCGAAGGTCTTCGTAGCTTATTCCGCTGAAGAAAAGCGCGTCGGCGCGCTGTCCTTTCGAGCGCACGGAAAGAAGTGGCGATGCGTCGGATATCGTGCCGATGATGTCTCCGGCAAGATTCGTATCTGGTTGCAGGGCTTCTGCTAAGAAAGCTCCTGACTTGCCGAAAGTGTCAAGCGATTCTCCTGCCGATGGGTCGCGGTAGGAGTATCCTCCGCAGAATCCTGTCTCGCGTACGACAAAGCCTGCGCCGTATGCTCCGCCCTGTACTCGCACTTCGTTCCAAAGATAATAGAGGCTTATAATATGTCCCGCGAGGGCCATTTGGCCTGAGAAAGTTCCTCCGCAGTCTTTAATATTTCCGCCTCGTACGGCATATGCCACATCTGATGGGATTGCAAAACCTTCGTTCAATTTGCCCCAAGGTTTGATTCGGCAAGCTCTTTCACCTGTGTTTCCAAGTGGAAGATCCGCAAATGCGTCAGACACATCGATTGTTTCAAGAGTGCCTTGCTTCTCATTCGCATTGCGCGCGTTCTTTGTGTCATGTGCTTCGGGTGCGCTTTGCTTCTCATTCGTGCCTTGCTTCTCAGAATAAAGCCCCGAAATATCGCCGGTGTAGCTTACGGTCAGACCGCTACGGCAGAATATTCTCTGGGCGAGTTCTGGCAGGAACGCAAAATTCTCAGCGGAATCGCAGGAATTGAGCGAATCGCAAGCGACGCGCGACTCGCAAGAGCCAGAAGATTCGCGAGAATCAACGGAGTCGATTGCGTCGTTCGAGCCACGTGACTCGCACGCGTCGAGTGTCTTCAAGTACTGATAGTATTTAATACCGCCACTGCATTCGCCTATGACGCCTGCGACGGTGCTTCCCGCCGTAAGTCTGCGAAGTGCGACAAGTGAGCCGGACATCAGGATTTCCTGATATAGCTCAAATCGGCGCTGGCGGACGATGCTCATAATTGCCGATACATTATCGAATTGCGTCTCGCGGAGAATGTGCAAAGCAAGCGCCTGTGCCTTGTCCGCATTTTCCTTGAGCGTGCTGTAGCTGACGCAAAGCTTGGCTTTGCAGGTATCTGTCTCATTTTCTCTGGCAAAAGTTGCAACGGAGAAATCGAGCGCGCCAAATGTTCGGCGAACGGCATTCGCGAGTTCCTCTGACGAGTATTCGGATGTCTCAAGCTTGCCGAGCAGTTCGCACAGAAGTGCGGTCTGTGAATATTCGGTCTCGCTGAGGCCGTTAATATCGAAGTACATATTGCAGTAGCACACGCCGTTGTGGCCTATCGGGTGCCGAAGAATTAGAATTCCGTCCGCATAAGATACTTCGGTCGGAATGTACTCTGGCTCCGTATCTACATCGCTAAGCTCAAGCGATGGGACAGCGGAAAGTGCCTCTGGTTCGTCTTCGCTCATCTGCCACTCTGTCAGGGCGTTCTGCTCATCATAAAGTCTTTGCAGGTCTTCCTCTGTCATGCCGTCAAGCTCGGCGCCCATCCTCTGCATTTCTGCTTCGGCACGGCGCTCCCCAAGATCGTGTGAAGGCAGGAGGAGGATTTTACAGCTGTGCCTGTTGTTAAGCAGGATTTCCTCGATGAGTGTCTCGAAAAATCCCTGCCCTGCCTTAAGCTCGAGCGACTCAAAGAGTGGGCCAACCTCGAGATTTGCCGAAGGGTCTCCGCCGTAGAGCCAGCTTTCCATGATCTGCAAGAAAAGGCATACGCCCTGCGGATCTTCGTCGAAATCTCTTTCTTGCATTCTGAATTTGGCATTTGAAATGGCGGACTCGAGGGCCTGCTCGTCGATGCCGTTAGTCGCTATGTCGGAGAGCACGATCTGAACAAGCGCTTGCGCCTGCTCGGCGTCCTCAGAACACATATTGCGAAGCTCCAGCTTCACATAAGGCTGGAGAAGCTCGCTTTGCACGGTCATTACGGCATCCTCAGCCAGACCGCTTTCGAGCACGGCCTTGCTTAGCGGTGCGTGATTGTTACCGCAGAGCACATCGGAAAGTATCTGCATTGCGACGATTTTCTCGCGCTCGGAAAAATCTCCTATGACTCCGCCGAGGATGAGGCGTGCCGTTCCTTGCTCTTCCTCCTCGGAGGCAACTTCGTATTCGATTTTTAGAAATTTGCTTTCAGCAGAAGGCTCTTCAGCCTGATTTGCGCCGACCTGCGCGTTTTGCGTTGTGCCTTCAGCGGGCTGGTCTGGGGCTTCCTGTGCGCCGACATGCGCGCCTTGCCTTACGGGCGCCTGCTTTGCAGGGCCCTCGATTTTCTCGCCTGGGTCCATGTGGCTCAGGTACTCGTCATCGAGCAGTTCGAGCACGGCGTCAAGGTCAACATCGCCGTCAAGGAAGACGAACGCGTTGGCCGGTGAATAGAATTTTCTATGTGTGGAGAGGAAGTCCTCGTATGTCAGGTCGGGTATCCTTGCGGGGTCACCGCCGTAGGCATAGTGATAAGCGGTATCTGGAAAAAGCGCCTGAGTCAGGGCAGATTCCGTCAGCTCGTCTGGGTCAGAGTAAGCGCCCTTCATTTCGTTGAAGACCACGCCGTTGTAGCAGACCGAGCCATCCTCGTCGAATTCGTAGTGCCAGCCTTCCTGGCGGAAAATCTCTGGCCTGTGGTAGATGGCAGGCGCAAAGACGGCGTCAAGATACACAGAAACAAGGTTCATGAAGTCCTTGCTGTTTCTGCTTGACACTGGATACACGGTTTTGTCGGGGAAGGTCATCGCGTTAAGAAAAGTATTCATTGAACTTTTCATCAGCTCGACAAAGAGTTCCTTGACTGGGTACTTGTCCGAACCGCAGAGAAGGGAGTGCTCGAGTATATGAAAAACGCCGGTGTCGTTGTCTGGAAGTGTCTTGAAGGCGATGCCGAAGGTTTTGTTCTCTTCGTCGCGCTTAAGCCACACAAGCTCAAGTCCGGTTCTCTCGTGCCTGTACCGGCAGAGCACTGCGTCAAGCTCCTTGACTGGCGTCTGCGCCAACTGCTCAAATCCGTGAATTTTCTCGTTCATTTTCATCCTCCGTAATCAAAGTCAAAAGGGGAGACACCTATGCATTATGTCTCCCCCGTAATTTCTAAGCTCGCGCACGCGCCGCGCCGTCGAGGTCGCAGGCCCCGAATGAATGGCGCGCGAGTGGCGTTCGGTGACATTTCCGCCCGCCCGTCTGCGCTTGCGCTTGCGCGATTAAGCCTGCTCGCTTTCGACCTGCTTCTTGGCTTCCTCGATGCATCTGCTGATTGCTTTGGAAAGCTCCTTTGGGCAGGAGTTACCGCCGTGGCAGGTGATGTTACGGGTACGGCGTACGACGTCCTCGGCCTTCATGCCCTCAGCAAGGCTCATAACTGCGTGGGAGTTACCGTCGCAACCGCCTACGATTTCAACGTTGAAGATGTAGCCGTCAACATAGTCGAAGCTGATCTCATCTGCGCAAACCTCGTTTGCTGTCTTAAATACGAAATGTCTGTCCATTTTTTCATTCCTTTCCGGCTTATACAGCCTGCGAATCTTTACTGTTCTGCAAATCGCAGAAGGTTGTGTATACGGCATCTTTTCCGTAGAGTTCGTCGTGCGTGCCCTCGGATGATACCTTGCCATTATTTATTACTACTATATTGTCCGCATTGCGAATTTCCTTCATGCTATGCGAGACGATGACTGCCGTCCGACCCTTTACCACACTGCGTATTGCAGACTGCACATCCGCGGTGTTCTTTGCGTCAAGATTGCTCGTCGCTTCATCAAGTAAAAGGTAATCTGGGTTCTTGATAAGCGTGCGCGCGATTGCTATGCGCTGACGCTCACCGCCGGAGAGCTTGCCTCCTACCTCGCCTACCTCTGTGTCGAAACCGTCCGGAAGCTCCATGATGAAGTCATAAGCTTTTGCGCTTTTTGCGGCGGAAATAATTTCTTCCTCGGACACCGTGCGGTCAAGGCCGAAGCAGATGTTGTCCCTGATACTGCACGACAGAAGCGGACTGCTTTGCTGGATGTAGCCGAAGGCGTCTCGCCATTCGTTGAGGTGAATGTCGCCTATTGGCGTACTGCCGAAGAGTATCTCGCCAGCTGTCGGCTCGTAGAAACGCTCGAGCATATTGAGTATGGTTGTTTTACCTACTCCGCTCACGCCGACTATAGCTGTGACTTTGCCCTTTGGAATCGTGAATGTCACGCCATCGAGCACAGGGCTCTCCTTATATCCGAAGGAAACATTGTTGAAGTGAATGTCCTCGTCTGCAAGCGCGAAAGACATCTTCGACTTCATTGGCTCATCCGGCATCTTCATTATGAGGCCGGCCTCCATGCTCATACCCTGGACTTCCTTTATGGTCTCATAGCACATGATCGGCTGAATGATGTATACAGGAATTATCTCAAGATACATGACGAGCGTGACAAGGTTGCCCGAGCTTATCTGGCCTTTGGCCACAAGCACACCGCCGTATACGAGCATCAAAGCCTTGCAAAGAGCCGAAGCGGAGTATGTCAGAGGCTGAACGATGAGCTGAACAAGTCCGAGCTTCTTGTCTGCCTGATAGAGTTCCTCGGTTGCCTTCTCGTTGGTCTTTATCTCCTTGGCCTCGGTGCCACTGCTCTTGACGAGCTTAATATTGAAAAGCCTGTCGGCTACGTAGTTAGTGAGCTTCGAATATGCAGTCTGCCTTCTGTCGTTGGCACGGCTCACAAGCCTTCCTGTTATGATGCAGACCACTACGGACCACGGAATCACAAGCAGTAGCGACATCGTCATTTTCGCCGATATCTCAAAGACCTCGACAAGCGAAAGTATCAGCGTGTATATCATGGTGAACATGCTTATAAGGTAAAAAACCAAATAGCTTACCATTGATGTGTCCATGGTTACACGGGAAATGAGCGACGATGGGCTCATTCGAAGGTAGTTGCTCATCGGTATGTGGATGAGCTTCTCGCTCACGGCCTGCTGTAAGTTCCTGTCGCACAGGTTCATTATCCATCCCTGGAAAATCGCAATCGCTATGGACGCAAAGCCCGATACGATTGTGACCCATGTGTAGGTGCGGATGAGGGACTTGTCAAAGATATTTCCGTCCATTATCTCGCCTGCTACCTCTGGAAGCATTACTGAAAGTGTCGAAAGTGCCATGGAAGCAATGATGAATAATATAACTTTTCCCCATGGCAGTTTGGCAAGCTTGAGCAGGTGCAGGAAGTTTTTCATGCTGTCTCTTTTTTCGTTATTCATCATGCCAGCCCTCCTGCCTTAGTCTGCTCGTCTCTCAGCGCCCTGAAAAGACCTCCGTCTTCCATGAGCTTGGAGTATGTACCGCTTTCGAGCTTCTGTCCGTCACCCAGAAGGATGATGTTGTCAGCATACTTAGCGGAATGGAGCTTATGTGTAACCGTTATGACAGTGCGACCCTCAAGAAGTTTGCCAAGAGCGGTCTCGGTGTTCTCCTCGGCGCAGGCATCCAGATTAGATGTAACCTCGTCAAGAAGAATAATCTCAGGCGGATTGAGCAGTGCTCTTGCAATGGCTATGCGCTGTCGCTGGCCTCCCGAAAGGTTGCAACCACCTTCGCCGACCTCTGTGTCGAGCCCTTTTTCAAGCTCGCCTGGCAGTTCAGCCATGCCAACGCTAGTGAGTTTTGCCATGAGATCTTCGTCACTTATAGGCTCATCAAGCGTGTACAGAAGATTGTCTCGCACCGTGCCATCTATGAGTCCGGCGTTCTGTGCGACATATCCGATTGACTTACGCCACGAGCGCAGTGTGTAGTCGCGGATGTCTCTACCGCCGTAGCAGATTCGTCCCTCTGCCGGCTCATAAAATCTCTCAAGGAGATTCATTATGGTGCTCTTGCCCGCACCACTCATGCCCACGATTGCTGTGGTCTTGCCGTGAGGAACGGTAAAGCTGAGATCTTTTATAACTTCATTATCTTCATAGCTGAACGAAACATGCTCGAAGCTTATATCCTCGCCACTGCATGTAAGTTCCTCGCCTGTGTCGTATGGGTCCTCGTCCGTGCAGGCAAGAACGGAAATGCGTCGCATAGCTCCCTGCGCGACTTTGAGGTCGTCCCAAATGATCATCAAGGTGTCCACGCCACCTGAAAGGTTGGTGGAATACATGTAGAATGCTACCCAGACGCTCACGGTGATAATGTCGCGCCTGATAAGATAAATTCCGAAGAAGATAACTATCAGGGACTCGGCTACGGTAAGCAGTGTGGATATTGACGAGAAGCCGTTGGAAATCCATGTCATCGTCATCTTTGTCTTGTAAAGCTCGCCTGTCATCTCCTTGCTCTGCTCGGTGGCCTTCTTCTCCTGTCCGAAGGTTTTAATAAGCGGAATGTTGGTGAGAATTTCGGCGATGCCTGCGGTGAGCTCGGCAATACGAAGCTGAAGTATGTTATTCCATTTGAAGTCGACACGGCCCTTTATGATGCCGATTATTATGATTATCGGTATGATGATTCCCTCGGCAAGAACCAGATGCCAGTCATAGGAAAACAGTATGACCGTTGTGCCGACAAGTGTGTAAATGTTGGATATAAGCCCTGCGACGTCGTCTGTAAAAAAGTCGCTGAGCTTCGTGGTGTCCTCGGTTACACGGCTTATTATCTCGGATGTGCCGTCCTCGCTGTAGTTGCTTACAGGGAGGCGCAGTACCTTCTCCCACACGCTACTGCGGAAGCGCTTGGAGATCAGCCCTTTAATAACCAGGCAAAGGGACTGATAAATCGCGTCCGCAAAGGCTCCTGCTA
The DNA here is from genome assembly GCA_963588675.1 of Sphaerochaetaceae bacterium. Lineage (GTDB taxonomy): Bacteria > Bacillota > Clostridia > Peptostreptococcales > Anaerovoracaceae > Crickella. The sequence continues at coordinate 15,570 of CAVAIH010000004.1, forward strand.
TCAGGACAGCGATGGTGGCAGTAATGATGCGGGTGGTGAAATCACCCGCCATTATCTGCTCTGTATATGAAGGGAACATTAGATTAAGCTGAGCAACCAGAAGCGAAGCTGCCACGCACAGAAGTATGCCGACATACGGGAGCTTGGTCTTTTTGATAAGCTGACCGAGCGGTTTCCACGTCTGCCGAACTTTTCGCTTTTGCTTTTCTTTATTTCTATCACTCATAGGGGTTCTCCCTTAAATCACAGTCACGGTGAAGCGCTCGTCGAAGTATTCGAGGATTACAGCCTTAAGGAATTCCTCAAGCTGTTGCTTCACATAATCCTCGTAGGACATGCTCGCCTCAAGCTCCTCTCTGGTGTAGTCCTCGCTGACCATCTCGTCTATCGTTGCGTCGTAGACTTCTCTTGTCCACTCAACGCCCTCTTCTTTAGCCATAGGCTCAGCGATTGCACAAAGCTTCAAAGTCCTCTCAATTTCTTCTCTGAAGCCCTGCTTGCTCTCCTCGAGAGTTGAGCCGTGATACTTGACCTGCATGTATTCCTCGAAGTCGTCCTCGAGCTCGCCTTGCAGATATGTGATGTCCTTCTTGTACTGCGCATCAATATCCGCCTGGTCAACCTCGAATTCGCTTTCCTCAAGGAGCTTCTTGCTGACCATGAGCCAGATAGCATTCTGCTTCTTCTCCTTGTCCTCGTTCGCGAGCTCCTCTGTCACATAATCGGTGTACTCCGAGACAGTCGAAACATCCTCAACACCCATGGCACTTGCCATCTCGTCGGTGAACTTAGGAACGACGCGCCTTCTTACCCAGAGCACTGTGACCTCTGCCTTTGTGCCGTCAGAGCCGTCCTGCGAGCCGTTAACCGTCACTGTGAAGTTCTCGCCTTTTTTCTTGCCGACAAGGGCAGTCTCGATATCCTTAGAGAAAAATCCTTTGCCAACGGAGAGTCTCTCACACTCAGACGCAAGGAGGATGTCCTCGCTGACTATTTTAACTGCGACGATATCGCCGTTCTCGATAGGGCCGTCCTGCTGTTCGATGGTGAGAAAATGCTCTGCCGCTTTTCTAATCTCAAAGTCGATGTCCTCCTGCTTAACCTTGATATCAAACAGGACATCTGGCAGTTCGCACTTCTTGAAATCAAAGAGTTTCAATACTTTAACCATAATTACAATTCCTCCTGCGTTCGTGTATTTGCGAATTCGTTATTTCTGCATACTTGATGCTTGGGAATTCGCGAATTTGCTTGGTCTGCATATTTGCGAATTTGCGAATTCTATATCTGTGTATTTGCTCGCGTCCTGTTCGGGCGCAAACGACACATTGAAATATTCGTACTATTATATATATAAAAATGTGTCGACAATATGATGCCTGCGCATCTCGGCGATATGCGTGTGAATTTCGGCGCTTTTCGGGGAAAACGCGGTTGGAGGCGAGGCGCGCGGTGCGGCCGCCGCGCTGGCTAAAGCGCGGAAAGCGCGCGGTGAAGGGCACGTGAGACGCGCTGGTGAAGCCTCTGCAAAGCGCGGCAGACTCGAGGCTAAGGCGCGCGGGCGAGGCGCGCGGTGAAGGGCACGTGAGACGCGCTGGTGAAGCCTCTGCAAAGCGCGGCAGACTCGAGGCTAAGGCGCGCGGGCGAGGCGCGCGGTGAGAGGTGGAGCGGAAATTATATTTCCGTTCGTTTTTGAGAAAAATCGGCGCTGTCGGTGATTTTCAGAAGAGGCGAAATTTATTTTCCGTTCGTTTTTGAGAAAAAAAGCTTCTGTCGGTGAAAATCAAGTAGAGGGAGACATTCCCCTGGTTCAGATTTCACCGACAGATAAGAAAAATTGCAAAAACGAACGGAATCTCAAATGTGAAGACTAAAAAAATCGCCGACAGGAGGAAAAAAATCCAAAAACGAACGGAATCTCAAATGTGAAGACTAAAAAAATCGCCGACAGGAGGGGAAAAATCCAAAAACGAACGGAATCTCAAATGTGAAGATTAAAAAAATCACCGACAGCGCGCAATAATCACAAAAACGAACGGAAGCGAGCCTCGCCAGGCTCGCTTCCGCACCTATTCAAGATTTTAACGGTAGTTCATCGCGGGCGTCCGCGATGAACCTCTCTAACTTTCCACCTCGCGCGCTTACCGCAGTGGCAGTCTCGCGATGAAGTGGACCGTTCGCCCTTCGAACTCCGGGTAGACCGTGCCGTCGTATTTTTCTGCGACACGAAGCGCATTTGCAAGCCCGAGCCCCTCGTGGGCGCGTTTTGTCGTAAAGCCCGGCATGAAGATTTTGCTCATCTCCTCCGGCGTCAAATGGCATTGGTTGGAGACTTTAATGATGTTATAGCTTCCCCTCTTGATGATGAGGAGCTTAATCACTCTCGACTCGTTCTCCGGATGCAGTTCGAGCTCGTCTATCGCGTTTTGCAGGAGATTACCGAGAATGGTGTTCGTCTCAAAAACAGGCGACGCTATGAATTGGAGATTGTCGTGTATCTCGATATCCATTTGCAGGCCCTTCTGAAGCGCCATCTCGCGAAAAGTGTTGAGTAGCGCGCTCGTCGCCGGCTGATAGAGCGGAAGAATGTCGTTAGTGACTTTGACGGTCGTCATCATACTGCTCACGTAGTCCTTGCACTCGTCGAACTGGCCGTTTTCAATCATTCCGTAGATGGTCTGCGTATGAAAGTTGAAGTCGTGGCGCTGGGAGCGTATCACCTGCATGAAGCTGAGAAGGTCCGCCTGATACTGCTTGTCGATTATATTTTCGATCCGCTCTTGGAGGCTCTGCACCTGCTGTTTGAGCTGTACGAGAACCACAATTTGCAGTAAAAGCGTGAAAATCACAAGGTACACGGACTGCCCGAGCGCAGGGCTACTCTCAAGTGCGGAGCCGAGCGCGTGGCTTTGCGAAAGCGAGGAACTTACCGAGCGCGCGGAAGCGCCCCCGAGCGCGGGGCTGAGCAAAAGCACCTGCCATGCAAGAAGAAGCGCAAGCCCCGGGAAGAAGAAAATTTGTTTTGCAAAAAAGTTTTTCTTCTGCTCCCGTGTGAGGATGTAGTCATTCGGGAATATGGTGACCTTCGCAAGGTATAGGAAAAGCGGGCCAAGCAGACAAGCACATGCCACAAGCAGGGTCTGCACCTTGCTAAGGCTCAGCAGACTCAAGACAAGCTGTGCCGACATGCAAAGCGACAAAGCAATCATGAGAGTCACCGCCGACACGCAATAATTTCTCTCGGAAAGATACAAGGCGCCGAGGTAACCCGCAATCACCGTCGCTATGATTGCTACAGCGCACATCCATTTGCCCGCATTACCTTCAAAAAAAACGGCCATAGTTGCACAGGCCGCTGGTAGGAGCGCCGTATATAAAGCCTTTGCGTTTTTCTGTCCGCCAAGGATGTAGGCCGACCAGAATCCCGCAAAAGCAATCAAGAATACCGAAAAAGCATAAAGTGCGCCTGTCGGCATATGCGTCCCTCCTTAATTGTGAGCGGAAGCTCAGACTTAGCGAAGTCGGAGCTTCCTGCTTAGTTTTAATTTGATCTGATTCGCTTCGATTTAATTTAAGATTATAGAATTTTAATTCCTCTCTGCTCCAGCACGGAGCGCAGAGCAGGATAATTGTCCCGGCTAAGCGGGATCTGCTCCTTGAGGCCCTTTAGTTTCAAAAGGTACGAGCGGTGGAACATGTCAGAGCTTATCGACTCTATCAGCGCCAGCTGTACGACAAACGACTGATGACTGCGGTAGAAGCCGTAGTCCTCGAAAACCTGATAGAGTTTTTTCATGCTCTCGGTCGTTTCGAGCACCCTGCCGTCCGTGCATACCACCCGAACCTTTCGGCCGGCGGTCTCAAGATATGCGACATCGCTGACGCTTACTATCTCAAGCCTTGAATCAACATGAAGCCCTATCTGCTTCTCTGGCGGTTCCGGCTCGGCCTTGCTATGACATTTTTCTTCGGCAAGCTCCAGCACCCTTTCGAGCCGTGTAATGCTTATCGGTTTGATGAGAAAAGACAAGGGCTGATAGCTGTATCCGTCGAGCGCGAAGTCGGTGTGTCCGGTCACGAAAACATACTGCAACTGCGGATAATGGTTGTGAATGTACGAAGCGAGCTCGAAGCCGTTCATCTCGTCCATTTCTATATCGAGCAGTACCAGATCGACAGTGTTGTCCCTGATAAATTCGATTGCCTCCATGCCGGAAGAGGCAGTGCCGACAACATCTGCATTCGGAAAAAGTCCGAGCGCCTGCTCGGTTATCTCCATCGAACGCGCATCGTCATCAACGAGCAGTATTCTGAGCATTCTTCTGTTCCTGCCTTTCCGCCACTTAACACAGCTGCGCCCTCGCAGGCTTCGAGTTGTTCCTTTGAATCGACAAGCTCTGCAAGAGCCCTGCGAGGCGCATGCTGTTTCTGTTTCTGTTTCTGTTTCTGTTTCTGTTTCTGCTTCTGTTTCTGTTTCTGTTTCTACTTCTCTTTTTTCTTCACTCTAATTGTAACATACATTGCCGTTGTGCTCATGAGAATCATGGCAATGTACAGGCTGATGTTGTCTGCGCTGTCAGCGGTCGCTGGCGAGGAATTAGTAGAAGTTTTTCCTGCGCTTGCGTCGCTGTTGCCGGATGTGCCGTCATCAGCCGAGCCTGACGAAGCCTCGGTGAATTTCCATGTGCCGACGAATTTTACAGCTGAACTTGCGTTCTCTACCTTTTCTTTGTCCCAACCAACGAAGGTCCAAGTGCCGATTTTGACACCGTCCTTGTACTCGTCGTAGTCGCCGAGGGCGATCTTGTCGCAGGATGCTGTATCGCCCTTAGCAACGGATGTGCTCTCAGGCAGTTGGTCCTTGACGCCCGCAGGCAGAGCCTTGCCATTTGTGGCGGATTTGAACTCATATGTTACGGCGTAACGCCTGTAGTTAAGGCTTAAAGCAACTGCTTTGGCCGGATCATTTAGCGAATTGGTCAGGTCGACATTCTTGTATATACTGCCGACTTCGTCGAAGCCGTAGAGATTGCCGTTGTATGTTGTCAGCTCGTCTGGCGAGATTGTCATCGAGGAGCGCGTTCCTTCGAGCGCGTCACTGCTTGTACTGCCTACCGATTCGTCGTTGAAAAAGTAGTTCTTAACGAGTTTTGAATAGTATTTGTTGGATGAAGCGTCGACATCGACTGTAAAATCAAGACCGTTGCTTCTGCCCCAGTTTCTGTTCGGGCAAGCGAGGCGGGCTGCCTCAAGTCCCGAGAAAGTATTAACGCTGTATGTGCCAGGTGTCCCGTTATATGTATAGGAAATATTTATGCCGACTATGTGGCTTCGTCCCTTGTTGGCCGTATCGTTCGAAATAATTGCGTAACTGGTTTCGCTATTGTGAATGCCTGTATAAATCTTTCCGTGGTCATCTGATGTACTATCTATTTTAAGAGTAACTACATCGTTGTTAGCGTAGCTTGCCGTAACGATTAAATCGGTCACGTTATTTGTTACATCGCTTGTGGTGCCGTCAGTAGTCTTAGTGAAGTTCACCTTGATGTGTCGGAGTTGATGCTCGTTAAGGTTGGACTTTGTAACAGTCCACTTATATCCAGTAACCGCTGTGCAAGCATCGGAATGAGTATGCTCCTCTTTGCCACAGGTCCATACGTAATAATTGTATCTGCATTGAGCAACTGACGCTGAGTCATATTCTTCCTTAGTGCACTCTACCCATATATACGAATTAGGGTCGTTAGGGTTATCCTTCCGAAGGTAATATGAATTCATGCCGAAGTCGCCAGGCTCGCCATCCTCCGCTAACCTGTATGTGCAGGTGCCGATGGCGTGTGTATGCTCGGTCTTACCGCAGGCTGTGTTGTTGTAAAGAGTCTCTGGACCACTCCAAGCAAGTGCTGGGTTGGTAAGTTCAGGAAGTGTTGCATCCGCAGATGTAGCCGTGAACTCATCGCCAACTGTGTAATTGGTTGGTGTTGTTGGTGTCGTTGGTTCCGTTGGATCCGCTGAGACGCTAACGCTTGCCATAGCACTTGCCATTGAAAGCACCATGATAAGGCTCAGCGCCATAGCTGTAAGTCGATGGAATTTTCTTGTCATAAAGGACCTCCCGTTCGTGATCATTAGTAATTATTATCTGAAGCCAATCCTTGGCTAATCATTATCTTTATTTTATTTTTCAATTTTTCAAACAGCCGATTGGCACGATGTAGATGCCGTCCTTACGGCGGTAAGCGTAATCACCAGTACCTGTAAGAACCATCGAGAACGACGGTGCTTTCATTTTGTCGGTATCTATCTTTGCCTCCATTGTCTTCAGGCTCTTTGCGCCTTCCTCGATGAGCCTGTCACCGCCAAGCTTTATTTCAATCAGCCCGTATTTGCCGTTTTTCAGATGAACAACAGCATCGCATTCTTGGCCGTCTCTGTCTCGATAATGGTAGACCTCGCCGTTCAAGGCATCCGCAAAAACACGCAAATCGCGAACGCAGAGAGTTTCAAACATGAGACCGAAGGTCTTAAGATCATTCACAAGATCGTTCGGTCCGATGCCCAGAGCCGAAGTCGCGATGGAAGGGTCAATATAGTATCTGGTATCCGAGGAGCGAACGGCCGTCTTTGAGCGCAGGTTCGGATTCCAAGCGAGCATATCTTCAACAACAAAAATTTTGCGAAGTGCGTTCACATAGGACGCTACCGTTTCTTCACTGATTGAAGCCTCTCCATTTGTGGCAATATCCTGCGCGAGAACGGTGTTCGGAACCTGTGCGCCCTGATTTCTCGCATAAGAACGCATAAGGCGTTTTACCCTCTCTGGATTTTTCTGAACATTGTCCGCGCGATTAATGTCTGAACGAACCACCGCTTCGTAGTAATCCATAGCCTGATCCAGGGCAATTTCGTCACGCATGTCTACCGCCTGTGGCCATCCGCCTCGGCATACAAGAAAAGCAAGGCGGTCAATCGTCAGTTCGGAGGCGCCGTCAATCTCTTCGGGTCCATCGAACAAATCCTTCAGGCTGACCTCCCCAGTGGAATCGCCCGACTCATACAGGCTCATGGGGCGCATCGTCAGCCATGTAAAACGGCCTGTACCAGAATGAGTGATTTCCTTTGTATCTGCAGGAACGGCAGAACCAGTAAGGACGAACTGCCCGAGCTCTCCGCGATGGTCAACCTCAAAGCGGATCGCGTCCCAGAGCTTCGGAGCCAACTGCCACTCATCAATCAGTCTCGGAGCGTCGCCCTTCAGCAAACGCTTCGGGTTCAGTTCCGCCATAGTGATATTCTGTTCTTTCTTCTCCGGATCATCCATGTATAGAACGCTCTCGGCAACCCGTTCGGCCGTAGTCGTCTTACCGCACCACTTTGGTCCCTCAATCAGAACGGCGCCCTTGCCTTCAAGCTTCCTTGACAATATATCATCGGCGATTCTTTTCCTGTACTTCTTCACTCAGAACACCTCAGTTTCGTTCATGTTGTCTGCGTTAATGTTGTTTACATTATAGCCTGAGCTGTTGGGCTTTTCAATATTTTTTCCGACGATTGTCGAAATATTTTTCCGACGATTGTTGGAATATTTTTCCGACGATTGTTGGAATATTTTTCCGATCCACAAGTAATCCCTCGGTCTAAATACTAGGCCGAGGGATTTTCTTATAAAACTAGTTTTGCATATTTTCTCAAGAAACTACTTTCGCTACTCTGTGATATCAAATGCCAGCAGTACGGCTCCCACTGTCTCTCCGTCTGAGTCTATCCTGCTTATATCTATCTGATATACCCTGCTTCCGTATTCTGCGCAGACCTTGGCATGGCCCGTCTCGAAAGCCTCTTCTATCGTATGATTGATGCTTCGGCTTCTTTCGATGCTGAGAAAATCTTTGCCTATGCAGTCGTCATTTGTCCCGAGCACGTCCTGTGCGGACTTGTTGATGCTCAGCACCTTGCCCTCGCTATCAAGCAAGATCAGACCCTCTTTCATACTTCCGGTAATCTGCGTAAATTCATCCTTCTTCTGCTTCAAATCTCTCATCTGCTTATCTATTTCTCTATGCTGACGATTTATTCTGTTAAGAAGCGGAGAAAGTTCCTCGTAAGTATCATTCTCGAGTGGCCTGTCAAGGTCAAGGCTATTAAGAGGCTCAACTATGCGCTTAGACAGCTTGCTTGCCAGAAGTCCAGAAAGCACCAGCGCTACCGCAAGCACCACAAGTATAGGCTGTAGCATGCCAAGCGCCAGAAGTCCCGCTGTCGCCTGTTTGGTCGATACACGAAGCACAGTGCCGTCGTCCAGAAGCTTTGCATAATACGTTGTTTTCTCCAAAAGCGTATCGGAATATCTGCTACTGCTTCCGTGTCCGTCTGCCAGAGCCTCGATGACCTCCTTGCGGTCGGAGTGGTTAGGCATACTGTTAGCGTCGGCTCTTGTATCATAGATTACTTCGCCGTCTGCCTGTATCCATGTCAGACGGTATGTGTCTGAGTCTACGGTCTTGAGGTAATCTGTGCCCTCAAGCTGTACTGCTGACGCAGCCATATCAAGCTCATCTTCGAGCCTGCTTACCTGGATGTTGCTGAAATATTCGTACAGACAACCCATGATGATGACAACGCTCGCCAGAAGCACCACGCCTGCAACACTAATTATCGATTTGAAAATTTTCTTCGTCATAAAGAGGCCTCCTTATGCTCTCCCGTAACCGAGAAAATAACCCATTCGGCAATGTTAACGGCGTGGTCGCCTATACGCTCGAAATACTTGGCGATAATCAGTATGTCTATCGCATATTCGCCGTTGGCAGGGTCCTTTGCTATGCCCGTGATGAGCTTCTGCTTCATCTGATCGAAGTAGTTGTCTACAATGTCGTCATCGTCTATAACCTTCTTCGCTATAGCTATATCCTTCTTTACGAAGGCGTCGACGCTTTCTGTTACCATCTTAATCGTGGCATCCGCCATGTCATGTAAAAGTTCGCTGTTACCCGCAGGGCGCACGTCATTTGAGCGGATGATCTCGGCTATGTCCTCTGCCTGATCTCCTATACGTTGCATATCTGTGATCATTTTGAGCGCCGCCGAGATCTGCCTCAGATCCCTTGCGACCGGCTGTTGCTGTAGCAGAAGCTTGAGGCACAGCGACTCGATGGTGCGCTCTTTTCTATCTATCTCGGAATCGAGCGGGCCAACTTTAACGGCAAGCTCCCTGTCATTCTTAAGAAGTGATTCCGACGCAAGCGAAATAGCGTCTTCGCAAAGCGCTCCCATTTCGATAAGTTCTCTGTTAAGCTGTGTTAACTGCTCGTCAAATCTGTTCCTCATTATCCGAACCTCCCCGTAATATAGTCTTCTGTTCTCTTGTCCGAAGGCTGTGAGAACAGCTTGTCTGTGCTGTCACATTCAATAAGCTCGCCGAGCAGGAAGAATGCCGTTCTGTCCGAAATACGCACTGCCTGCTGCATGTTATGCGTAACCATTACGATTGTGTATTTCTCCTTGAGCTGTATGCAAAGGTCCTCGATCTTAGAAGTCGATATAGGGTCAAGTGCGCTGGTTGGCTCATCCATGAGGATAATTTCAGGCTCTACCGCAAGGGCTCTTGCTATACAAAGTCTCTGCTGTTGTCCGCCCGAAAGCCCGAGAGCGTTCTTCTTAAGTCTGTCCTTAACCTCGTCCCATATTGCCGCATCCTGCAGGGAACGCTCAACGATGTCGTCGAGCTTGGCCTTGTTCTTGATGCCGTGGGTACGTGGGCCGTATGCTATATTGTCGTAAATGCTCATTGGAAATGGATTAGGCTTCTGGAAAACCATTCCGATTTCCTTTCTGAGCTCGTTCACATCGACCGCTGGGTCGAATATGTCGTTGCCCTTGTATCTGACTTCGCCTGTGATTTTCACATCTGGAATCAGGTCGTTCATGCGGTTCAATGTCTTGATAAAGGTTGATTTACCACAGCCTGACGGACCGATGAGCGCCGTAATGCTCTTCTGCGGAATCTCTATATTTATATCATTTAGCGCCTTGTGATTGCCGTACCACAGGCACAGGTCCTTAACGGTAATGATATTTTCCATTTTTCTTACTTTTTCCCTCCTTCTTTTCGGTACTTCTTTGTTACTTCTATATTACCTTACAATCGGAATTTCTGTTATATTTTTCTAATTTAAAGTTCCTTCTTTTTCTTGAAATGCTTGCCGACAAGGTCTGCCGAAAGGTTAATGAGGAGTGTGAGTATCATAAGTATTGCAGCTATTGCAAAAGCAACTCCGAACTCTCCCTGCTCCTTGGCGTATACGTAAAGTGCCACGGTAAGTGTTGCGCCCGCACTGCCAAGGCCTTCGAAGATTCCGTTCAACGCATGCGCGAAGCCTGCTGTAAAAAGTAGTGCTGCGGACTCTCCCAGTATTCTTCCGACCGAGAGTATGCATCCTGTCACAACTCCGTCGACGCAACCAGGAAGCACTACCGTGCGGATCACACGCCACTTGCCTGCGCCAAGTCCGAACGCTCCTTCTCTGTAGCTCTGAGGAACCGTCTTAAGGCTCTCCTGCGTTGTACGCATTACCGTAGGCAGGTTCATCATAACCAGCGTCAGGGCTCCTGCGAGCAGTGATGTCTGCATATTGAGGAACTGGCAGAAGAAAAGCATACCTACAAGGCCGTATATTATTGAAGGTATTCCCGACAGTGTCTCTGCGGCATACTCTATCGCCCCAACGAGCTTCTTGTTAGTTGCATATTCTGTGAGGTAGACCGCTGCGCCTACGCCAAGTGGCAGTACAACCACAAGTGTCGCAATTACGATATATATCGTGTTCAAAATATCCGGCAGAATTCCTATTCTCTCCGCAGTATAGCTTGGTGTTGTTGAAAGAAGCTCCCACGAAATATTTGGAAGACCTTTAATAAATACATAGACTATCATGAAGAGCACAAGCGATGCTGTAAGCGCTGTGGCTACGACCATCAGAGTCTTCATCGTGCCTATATATACTTGTCTTTTCTTGGAAATTTTCTTGTCCTGCATGATCACGCCTCCTTATCTCTCTTAAGGAAGAAGTTAAGTGTCGCATTTATAAGCATTATAAAGAGGAAGAGCACCAGTGCTATCGAGAAAAGTGCCTGCCTCTGAAGTCCAGAGGAGTACGACATTTCGCTTGCAACCGCCGTCGTAAGGAATCTTACGCTCGTAAAGAGGCCCGGCATATTTGGAGCATTTCCTGATACCATCATTACTGCCATGGCCTCGCCTATAGCTCTACCTACTCCAAGCACTACTGCTGCTGCAATTCCGCTCTTGGCTGATGGTACTGACACTTTGAAATACGTCTCTACAGGTGTTGCTCCCAGAGCCAAAGACGCGTCCTCATATTCTTTAGGTACTGCATCAAGGGCCGAGATTGAAACCTTGATGATCGATGGCAGTATCATAACTGCAAGAACGATTATCGCTGCAAGAAGGCCCGCTCCGTCTGGGATGTTGAAAATTTTTCTGATTCCAGGCACGAGCACCAGCATACCCACAAGGCCGTATACAACGGAAGGGATGCCTGCCAGAAGGCTTACTGCCGATTCCACTACCGCCCTGATCTTAGGAGGAGCTACTTTTGCAAGGTATACAGCTGTGAGAAAACCAATTGGAACTCCCACTACTATTGCGCCTGCTGTTCCGTATACGCTCGTCAGGATGAAAGGCAGGATTCCGTAGGATGGATCTGCCGCGGTGGATGCCCATTTCTTGCCGAACAGGAAATCTGTAATTCCGATTTTGCTGATTGCAGGTATTCCTGACACTATCAGATATATCGATATCAGCAGTACGAAGCCCACGGTTATGAGGCCCAGCACGAGGAAGATGCCATGTATTATATTTTCAAATAATCTTTTATTCTTCATTTCTTCTTATTAATTGAATTATTCTTAACTGATCTATTCTTTATTGATTCTTGATTCTTGATTCTTGATTCTTTTTTCTTGATTCTTTTTTCTTGATTCTCTCAACTTCTCAATCAGTTCTGTCTCATCTGTCTTCTTGAATTATTCTTTTTCTAAGGGAAAAAGGCGACTTGTGCAAGCCGCCTGTTTCTGACTTCCCATCTTGGGTTTATTCTGGTACAACCGCACCTGCGTTCTCGATTATTTCAGCTGCGTCAGATGATGTTACGAAGTCGAAGAACTTCTGTGCTGCATCTGATAACTTAGTTCCTGACTTTGTTACCAGTACGAAAGGTCTCTGAATCTTGTAGCTACCGTCTTTAACTGTATCTTCTGTAGCCTTAACTCCGTCTACCTTTACTGCCTTAACGCTGTCTGAAAGTGCTGCCAGTGAAGCGTAACCGATTGCGTTAGGGTTCTGTCCTACTGTAGTGATTACATCTCCTGTTGATGTAAGCTCCTGGTTGTACTTGCAGTTGTCTTCGGTTCCTGTGATGCTCTCAAAACCATCTCTTGTACCGCTTCCTGCCTCACGACCGATGATTACGATCTCAGCATCGTCGCCACCAACTTCGCTCCAGTTAGTGATCTCGCCTGTGTAAATCTTAGCGATTTGATCAAGTGTAAGGTTCTTTACAGAATTCTCAGGGTTTACAACGATTGCAATTCCGTCAAGTGCAAGAACTGTTTCTTCAAGTCCGCTTTCCTTCTCTTCGTCTGTCAGGCTTCTGCTTGAAAGTCCGATGTCGCAACGTCCTTCTGAAACTGCTGTGATTCCTGAACCTGATCCTGTTGGATTGTATGTGAATGTTACGTCGCTGTTCTCGTTCATAAATTCTTCGCCTAAAGCGCCGATTACTTTCTCCATCGATGTTGAACCATCTGTTGAAACTGTTCCGCTGACGCTCTCACTTCCGCATCCTGTGAGAACTGCTGCTCCAAGTACAGCTACAAGAGCAATGCTCCAAAATTTCTTCATAATTTAATCTCCTTCTAATTACTTTGTTCTTTTGTTCTTTGAGATATTTGATATTTGTAATTTCTTCTTACAGTCCTTATGATAGACGCCTTATGTAAAATGAAAAAGCACGCTAATGTAAAATCCATGTTAAATGTTGAAAGAGCAACAACGATGTGATAATGTATTCGGAGCGGTGAACGTGCGTAGCATTACGCCGATTTATTTTTTTGAGAAAATTCTTGAGTGAACTTGAACGAACTTGA
>CAVAIH010000005.1:0-28405 GCA_963588675.1 Sphaerochaetaceae bacterium
GAAGCATATGATAACCTGTAATGCTTGGATTCCTACGAGAATCAGAAAAAGAATTCCTTTATTGGAATCAAAATTCACGAGCATGTTCAAAAGGCCTTGTTTGGTGAAAATTGTATCAGCGAAATTCAGGTAAAGAATTATAGGAATTCCTACCAGAATGAAAATTATTAGAAATAATTTGCCAAATGCAAGGGCTTTCTTCTTGTTCATATTCATATTTATATCCGTTGAAGTGCATTGGTATTCATTGACATTCTTGATTTAATTATCAATTATCCAATCCGCCAATCATCATTCAGAGATTGTTCTAGTCGCAGAATTTTCAGAAAGGATCTTAGAAGAGCTCGATTATCCCCTTTTTATATAAGCTGTCAAGGCTCTTTATAATGCCATATTTTGCATGCTCATATGTCAGACCGCCCTGAAAATAAGCGATATAAGGCTCTCTCAGAGGAGCATCTGCGCTAAGTTCTATGGACGATCCCTGCACAAAAGCACCTGATGCCATGATAACTTTATCAGAATAACCAGGCATGTCCCAAGGCGTAGGCTCTACGTATGAATCAATCGGAGATGCCGACTGTATCGCCTGACAGAAGGCAATCGTGGCGTCGGGATTTCCGAATTTGATAGCTTGAATTATATCGCTTCTCTTGGTACCTACTGGAGGCATAACCTCATAACCTAATTTATTGAAAATAAATCCTGTAAGCGTTGCTGCTTTAAGCGCAGAGTTGACAACCTTAGGTGCTAAGAAAAGGCCCTGCAGGACGTGTCTGTTCTGTCCGTAGGTTAATCCGCATTCTGCTCCAATTGCAGGACATGTGAGACGGTAGGAAATTCTTTCTATAAGGTCCTTCTTCCCTACTATATATCCGCCAGAAAGAGCGATGCCACCGCCTGGATTCTTGATAAGAGAACCTGCCATGACATCAACACCAAGCTCCGTAGGCTCGATTATATCAACAAATTCACCGTAGCAATTATCGAGCATGACAACTGCCGAAGGATTAACTTCATGTACGATTTCAGCGGCTTTCTTTATGCTATCAAGAGAAATTGCAGGTCTGAAATCATAACCTGTTGAGCGTTGCAAAGCGACAACCGCGGTTTTATCTGAGATAGCAAACTTGAGTGCATCGAAATCAATATCGAGCTCGGAACTAAGCGGAAGCTCTTTATAAGATATACCATAATCAATTATTGTTCCCTTGAACGTATCATCAGGATGTTCTGCGCCGATTACGTTCTGAAGCGTATCATAAGGCTTGCCACTTGCTTCTATCAATTCATCGCCAGGCTTAAGTAGTCCGAGCAAAGTCGTTGCGATGGCATGTGTTCCGTTAACTATATTAGGTCTTACCAATGCAGACTCTGTATTGAAAACCGAAGCATATACCCTTTCAACGGCTTCCCTGCCTGCGTCATCATATCCGTATCCTGTCGACCAGTCAAAGTGTGTCGCATTTATATGATTGTCCTGAAAAGCCTTCAGAACCTTCAGCTGATTGACTGCACATATATCGTCTGCCTCAGAGAATTTGGCGCCTAGCTCCTTCTCAGCATTATCTACGAATTCAATGACTTTGGGGTCAATTTTCAAATCGTCAATTAAGAAATTATTATACAAATTATTTAAATTACATGAATCCGACATTTACTTTTCGTCCTTCCTTTCGAGTTCCCATTCCATGTCTTTAACAAGATCGCGCTTAACATTCATCTTATGGGATGCATAGAGCTGAGTTGTTGTTACTTGCTCGTGGTCAAGCAGAGCCTGTACATCAAAGATTGAATTGCCCCTGCCGATAAGGCTTGTTGCCGCTGTTGCACGTAGCTTGTGAGGGCTATATCCGCTCTTTCTTGAGGTATTAAGCGCAATAGAGGTATATTTCTTTACAAGCTCTCTAATCGCCCTTTCTGTCATTCTTTTGCCTTGCAAAGAAAGGAACAGCGCGTCCTCTGCGGAGTCGTTTTGCGCAACGATGTTCCCTCTCTCGTTTTTCAGGTAATCTGTAATTACCATCTCAACGGAGCGGTTGAGGGGCATGATGGACTCCTTGTCCCTTTTTCTATAAATCTTGAACTCTCCTCTAGAAAAGTTAAACGAAGATACGTTCAGCTGTTGCAATTCGGAAAGTCTCAGCCCGTAGGTCAGAAAAACAATAAGTATCGCCTTGTCGCGAAGCTTGGTCTTCTCCCAGTAGGACCTCTCGTGCGGAGTAAGTCCGGTACCGCTTGTGACAGCATCGAGCATAATCATGACTTCATCGTCCTGAAGCGCTTTAATCTCGCGCTCTCCGGGTTTAGGAACCCTTATAGGATCGAAGCCGTCTGTTATGTTGTTTTCGATAAGGCCGTCGCGATACAGCTGTTTGAACATGACCGAAATCGAGGATTTCTTCCTTGCGAGAGTCTTGTTGCTGTTCTCGTAGATTGTCACTGTCTCGCCGTTGTCTACGACATAATTTCTGGCATAGTCGATGAAGAGGTTGACGTCAGCAGATACTATATTATTTATTTCACTGAGAGTAATCTTCTTTGGAATTTTGGCCTGGGTCAAATCTGTCTCGTTGATCAGATAATTAAAGAAAAAAAGAACGTCATGAAGATAGGCAAGCCGTGTCTGTGGGAGCACATTTCCCTTGAGATAAGAAAAATAGGATCTCATGAAGTTCGGGAGTTCACTTTCAATAGCCTGACATTCGAGGAAAATCTTGTTGTTTTTCTCGACTATGTTGTCAGGCTTGTCGCTCTTATTATGACTTTTGTATTCTTTTTTTGTTATTGTCTTAGCCAACGATTTTTCTCTCCTGAAGACTTAGAGCTTTACACAAAGATAATCTTAGCGATAAGTTTTTAGAGATAGCTTAGAGATAAGCATCTACGATCTTTTTTAATACGTCTACGGTCGTATCCCCTTCTTTTATGTAAATCCACTTGCAGTTGTCGTATCTTTTGAGCCATGTAATCTGGCGCTTAGCATAATGTCTTGAGTCCTTCTTAATATCCTCGACTGCCTCTTCCAAAGTGCATTCGCCGTTATAATAATCTACAAGTTCCTTATATCCGATGCTTCTCATGGAAGGATTATCGAGATTATATCCCCTATCCATAAGCTGTTTAACTTCCTCGCAAAGGCCCTTCTGGATGAGGACATCGACTCTTCTGTTGATTCTGTCATAAAGGCGCTCTCTGTCCATATTCAGCGCGATGAAGATAAAAGTATAATCGGTATTTGGCTTGCAATCCTTAAGGTCCTTTATTCCGTCGCCGAGCTCGAAGGCCTCAATTGCACGGATAACCTTGCGAAGATTATTCGGATGTATGCGCTCTGCCGACTCAGGGTCGATGCCCGAAAGATAGGTATGCATGTACTGACTGCCCATTTTTTCAGCCATCTCCTCGAGCTCCTTGCGCCTTGTTCCATCGTCGATTTTGCCTGCAAAATCCATGTCATACATTATCGAATTAAGATAAAGGCCCGTGCCTCCAACAACGATCGGAGTCTTGCCCCTTTTCAGAATATCGTTGATTGTCGCTGTCGCAAGCTTCTTATATGTAGCGACAGTCATGTTGTAATCAGGGTCGACAAGGCTGAAAAGATGATGCGGACACGACGCCATTTCCTCAGCGCTTGGCTTCGCGCTTCCGATATCAAGAGATTTATATAGCTGTACCGAATCACAGTTAACAATCTCTCCGTCAATTAGCTTAGCGAGAGCTATCGCGATTTGAGTCTTACCGACTGCGGTCGGCCCCGAAATGATGTATACTGAATTAGTTTCCATACTTACCTCTTCTTTATTTGAAATTTGTTCTCAGTTAGTTCTTTATTTGCGCTTGAAGCTTCTTTCAAGCTCGTATTTAGATATTTTTATAAAAGTTGGCCTGCCATGTGGACAGCTGTAAGGGTTCTCGCAGTTCGCTAAATTCTTGAGAAGATTGCGCATTTCGAGTGCAGAAAGCTTCTCGTTAGCCTTGACTGCGGACTTGCATGATCTTGTAATAAGCTTATCCACGACAAGCTTGTTGTATTTAATTTCACCTAAGGAATTGATGAACTCGCTGGCGAAATCGTGAGCCTCTCCCATATCCATAAATTGCGGAATTTCCTTGATAATAAAGGTTCCACTACCGAAATCCTCGATGAGATATCCCATAGAATTAAGCGCGGACATCCATTCCCTATCTTGATTATATATATCCTGACTTACTTCTATTATGATAGGTTTGAGAATAGTCTGTGATTTATGCTCCTCATTGAGGTATGCACCTGTGAGCTTCTCGTAAAAAATCCTCTCATGTGCGGCGTGCTGGTCAATCACATAGATCGCGTCTGCCCGCTGAGTGATGATGTATGCATTAAAGACATATCCTACGATATCGAGCTCCGCAATGTCTTGAATCGACATCTGATTAGGGATAGGATT
The DNA here is from genome assembly GCA_963588675.1 of Sphaerochaetaceae bacterium. Classification (GTDB taxonomy): domain Bacteria; phylum Bacillota; class Clostridia; order Peptostreptococcales; family Anaerovoracaceae; genus Crickella. Next base: position 4,434 of record CAVAIH010000005.1, read on the forward strand.
CGTATTCGTGTCCAGATTCGTATTTGATTTCGAAAATGGATTAGAAGCTGAAATTGAATCGCCATTTAAATCTGAACTGGAAGAATCTGCGAAAGAATGATCTGAAGCAGAAGCAGATGCAGATGCAGAATCATTTCTCTCAATCGAATTCAGATATTCTCTGATATCTATGCGGGCCTCTTTTGGAGCTTCTTTTCGGGCCTCTTTAGGCGATGATTCTGGGGCTTCTTTGCCGGCTTCTTTAGGCGATGATATAGGCGATAACTCCTCCCCTACTTTATATGCGAAATCATTAAGGGCCATTACATCCGGCCTATCTGGCTTCTTATGAGGCGCAAATTCGGCCCTATCTTCGGGCATATATCCGGCCTTCTCTTTAGGCTTGTATTCAGCCTTCGGAATGGAGGCCTCTACCTTCATGGCCTCGCCGATTGCCGAGCTTATCAAATCAATGACCGCCTGCTGATTGAGAAATTTAATTTCCTTCTTTCCAGGATGTATATTTACATCAATCGTATCTGGATCTAATTCAATGAATAAGACTGCCACAGGATAGCCCGAGAAAATCCTATTTCCATATCCTTCTTCAATGCCTTTTTCGATGATTTTGCTGTCGACGATACGCCCGTTCACATAGAAAAGCTGTCCTTTTCTATTGCTCAGCGTATTGTTCGGATTAGAGATAAATCCTTTAATATTATCGCCGTTAATCTGAATCAAATTCTTGAATTCCCTGCCAGGATATATCAAAGAGATAGTGCTTTGATAATCTCCGTTGCCAGCAGTGTTTAATACAGTCTGCCTGTTATTTATAAGCATGAAGCGAATATTCGAATAATAAATCGCAAGCTTTTGCACTATATCGATAATCGCCGACGCTTCTCTGGCATCGCTTTGCATGAATTTGCGCCTTGCTGGCGTATTATAGAAAACATCCTCTATTACTATGCTTGTTCCGATATTCGCACCGACAAATTCAGACGAAATCTTTTTCCCTCCGTGCATATCCATGCGAATGCCCTTGTTGCTGTCAGGCGTTCTTGTGATTATGCTCAGGCGCGAAATTGCCGAAATGCTTGCAAGAGCCTCGCCTCTGAAGCCAAGAGTATGGATATTATCAAGGTCGGAAAGTGTGCTAATCTTGCCTGTTGCATGCCTTTGAAAAGCAATTTCGACCTCGTCCGCTGGTATGCCACAGCCGTTGTCGGTTATTCTGATATAAGATTTTCCGCCGTTTCGTATTTCGACGATAATTGAATCGGAGCCAGCGTCAATCGAGTTCTCTATAAGCTCTTTAACAATTGAAGCCGGCCTTTCAATCACTTCGCCTGCCGCAATTTTATCTGCTACAAAGCTATCTAATACCTTAATCATCATTCTCTCCGATTATCTTCACCTGCTTGATTATGTCCGAAAGCGCGTTCATAGCTTCAAGCGGTGTAAGCGTATTAACATCAATATTCTTAATATTTTCTATCACCGAAGAATATTTATCCTCGGATAAATTCTGAATTTCTCTGAGAAGGCTGAGTTGCTCGCCTCCTTCGAAACGTGAATTATTGTTATCGCTGATATTGTTGTTGCCGTTGTTATTGCTATTGTTTCGGCTATTGTAATTGCTGTTGCTATCGCTATAAGATTCCAGTTCCCTCAGCTTGGAAATCGCATTTTGCTGTATTTCCTGGGGCACGCCAGCAATCTTAGCAACATGAATGCCGTAGCTCTTGCTCGCAGGTCCTTCAACAATATTATGCAGAAAAATTATGTTGCTGTCTTCTTCGGCAACGGCTACAGAAAGGTTGCAGACAGACGGTAACTGCTCTTCCAGAGTCGTCAGCTCGTGATAGTGAGTAGCGAACATCGTCCTTATCATCCTGTCGCTTTTGCATAAATATTGGACAGTAGCCCATGCGATTGAAAGTCCGTCAAAGGTGCTTGTGCCCCTCCCGATTTCATCAAGTATTACAAGCGACCTTGTCGTTGCATTTCTAAGAATGTTGGCAAGCTCTGACATTTCGATGAAGAATGTTGACTGGCCGAATGCAAGGTTGTCAGATGCTCCTATACGTGTAAAAACTCTGTCTACAACGCCTATCCTTGCGCTGTCGCAAGGCACGAAACAACCTATTTGAGCCATGATGACTATAATTGCAGTCTGCCTCATATATGTCGATTTACCTGCCATATTAGGGCCTGTAATTATGAGCATGGACCTGTCGCTTCCGTTAATCTTTGTATCGTTAGCGACGAACATGCCTGTTCCTATGCTTTTCTCGACAGTCGGATGACGGCCTTTAGCGATATCGATTACGTCGCTATCGTCGACTACTGGCTTGACATAATTGTTGTCGCTTGCGACTTTTGCAAAAGAACAGAGCACATCAAGCAGTGCTATCGCAGAAGATGCCTTCTGGAGCCTGCCGATATATGGCTCGATTGACTCTCTGAGCTCCTTGAAAAGCTCGTATTCAAGAGTGTTAATCTTGCTTTCTGCCGAAAGAACAAGCGATTCCTTCTCCTTGAGCTCAGGCGTTATATATCTTTCGTTGTTAACAAGAGTCTGCTTGCGAATGTATTCTTCAGGGACCTTGTCAATCATGGATTTGCTTACGTCAATATAATATCCGAAGACCTTGTTGAAGCCGACCTTGATGGTCTTGATACCGGTCCTCTCGCGTTCTGTCTTCTCAAGTCCTGCAATCCATTCCTTGGCATCTGCAATCGATGCCTTAATTTCGTCTAATTCTTCAGAATAGTGCTTCTTGATTATTCCTCCGTCTGTGATTACGAAAGGAGGATCTTCAACTATGGCTCTTTCAATCTTGCTCGTTATCTCGGAAAAATCGTCTATGTCGTCTCGGATTTCACCGCAAAGCTTCGAGTCAAGATACGAGAGGTTTTCCTTGATGTCCGGAAGCTCGGTGAGTGTATTCTTAAGAGCGATTAAATCCTTGGCATTTGCCCTCTTGCTTGCAATTCTTGCGCTAAGCCTTTGAAAGTCATATACGTTCTTAAGTGAATTAAAGAAATTATTCAAAAGAAGCGGATTGTTCTTAATCTCCTCTACGGCATTGAGTCTCAGATTAATTGCTTCAGCATCTTTAAGAGGCTCTTTGAGGAAGGATTTAAGAAGTCTTGCTCCCATCGCTGTTTTAGTCTTGTTCAAGACGCCGAATAGCGATCCATGAACATCATTTGTGTACATGGTCTCAAGAAGCTCAAGATTACGCATTGTTGAGCGGTCAAGTTGCATAGAATTGTTGATATTCTTGATCTTAATCTCGCTAAGCTGGGAAGGATCCTGCTTCTGAGTATCGATTAAATACATTACAAGAGAACCTGCAGAAAGGACGATTCCGTCATTGTCCGAAAGCCCCAAAGAAATCATGGCCGAGACCTTGTATAACTTCATAAGAGCCTGCTCGCAGGCATCCTTGCGATAATATGGCGCATCAAATGTGCTGATATATGCCTTGATTCCGGACTTTCTGGAAAGTTCCTTAATCGTATCTTGATATTCGTTAGAAGAAATAATCTCTCTTGGTGAATACCTTGATAATTCAGCCTGAAGCTTGCTATAGCTCAAATCATCATCAAATTCTTCGCCCCAGAATTCACCTGTTGTAATATCTGCAAAAGCAAGTCCGCAATGAAGGTCATCGATATAAATCGACGCAATATAAATATTGTCATTTACATCTGATGAATCGAGCAAATCAAGCGTTCCAGGCGTAACTATGCGCGTTACTCCCCTTTCTACTATGCCCGTAGCTTCTGCGGGATCTTCGAGCTGTTCGCAGATTGCAACTTTATATCCGGCTCTTACAAGCCTTGCGAGGTATGAATCTACGGCATGATGAGGGACACCGCACATAGGAGCTCTTTCTTCAAGACCGCAGTTTCGGCCTGTCAAAGTAAGCTCTAATTCTCTTGAAGCAGTTATTGCATCATCAAAGAAAAGCTCATAAAAATCGCCGAGTCTGAACATGACAAGGCAATCGTTATATTCTTCTTTAATCTTCTGATACTGCTGCATCATTGGTGATAGTGCCATTATTTCCTCCGAATTTATTCATCTAATGACGAGTGTGATAATTCAACGACCTTCTCAGGGTCTATCAGGGCTTTTGATTCAGCTTGAACTTGAGTCTGGGCTTGAGCTTTCAAATTTGCTTCCTGGTTATTGTTGCTATTGCCCGATGAAGGCGTTAAGCAAAGCAAATATTCAATATTTCCCTTAGTGCCTTTAACAGGCGAATATGTAAGACCGATGGCTCTTAAGCCATTATCCTCGGCATATGAGATAACTTTTTTTATAACTTCTACATGGACTTTGTCGTCTTTGACGATGCCCTTCTTTCCGACCTGTTCCCTGCCAGCTTCAAATTGAGGCTTAACAAGGCATAGAACCTTGCCGTTTTCTTTGAGAAGCTTGACTGCAACTGGAAGCATATGCTTGACAGATATGAATGATACATCGATTGAGATTAAATCGATTGGCTCTTTAATGAGATTGGTATCGAGATATCTGATGTTGGTCTTCTCCATATTGACAACGCGCTCATCGGTGCGAAGCTTGTAATCAAGCTGGCCGTATCCGACATCTATGGCATAGACCTTGGTCGCACCGTTCTGAAGCATGCAGTCTGTAAAACCGCCCGTAGATGCTCCCATATCCACGCAGATGGCATCTTTGCAGTCGATACCAAATTCAGCTATTGCCTTCTCGAGCTTAAGCCCGCCTCTGCTTACATAAGGACAGAGAGTTTCTTTAAGCGTAAATTCCGAATCGACATCAAAAGTACGGCCTGGCTTATCCTCAAGCCTGCCGTCAACCATAACAAGACCTGCCATAATGGTTCTTTTGGCCTTGTCGCGGGATTCGCATAATCCCTTATTTACAAGTATTACATCAAGCCTTTCCTTCAAGCTTATTAAGCACTCCCTTCGAAATCGTCTCGGCGTCGAGACCGCATTCTTTTCTTAATTGTTCAACACTTCCATGCTCAATGAAGGCGTCTGGAATTCCAAATGACATAAGTTCCTTATCTGTATTGCAGAAGAAAGCTTGGCATTCCTGGCCGAAGCCTCCGATGATAGAATTATCCTCAATAGTTACAACAAGCTTTGAATCAATATTTGCAAGCTCGTCGTCGAAAGGCTTGACGCGATTTATATTATATACGCCGACTTTATAGCCTGATGAGCGAAGCGTGTCTGCCACCTCAATTCCGGTATCGAGCATATTGCCGACAGCAAGGATGCAAACATCTGAGCCTTTAGAAAGGCAAATATTCTCTCCCTTGAATGGCTTGATCCTGAGGTGCTCTGATTCAGCAGAGCCTCGAGGATATCTGATTGCAACAGGTCCATCAAGCTCATATGCAGAATATTCAAGCATTTCCTCAAGTTGATTTCCGTCAGCAGGACAAAGTATAGTCATATTAGGCATCATGGAAAGATAGGACAAATCGAACTGTCCGTGATGTGTCTGTCCGTCAGCTCCGACAAGCCCTGCTCTATCTATGCAGAAAACAACATGAAGATTCTGAAGACATACATCCTCAATCATCATATCAAAGGCTCTTTGAAGGAAGCTTGAATATATCGCTACAAAAGGAATATATCCGCTTTTTGCAAGGCCTGCAGAGAAAACGACAGCATGCTCTTCTGCTATGCCGACATCGAAATATCTATCTTTGAAGTTTTCCCAGAATTTGCCAAGTCCAGTAGCGGTACCCATGGCAGCTGCAACAGCGACAATTGAGTCGTTCTTGGACGCTAGCTCACAGATTTTGTTACCGAATATCTCCGAATACGTAGGTGAATTGCTTGACGATAACAAATTACCGTCCTCTACATTGAAAGGAGCAATGCCATGGAATTTTCTTGGATATTTCTCAGCGAATTCATAACCCTTGCCCTTCGTTGTAATGACATGAATCAATGTAGGTGCGTCAATATTATTTGCAGATTTAATTACATTGCATAAGCCTTCTATATCATAGCCGTCAACAGGCCCAAGGTATTTGATTCCAAGGTTTTCGACAAATGACATCTCCTCATCGAGGACACTGCTTTTGACCATATTCTTGGTATCCTTCATGAAAGTACCAATAGCCGGAACTTTTTTTACTGCGGACTTAACAGAGCCCTTTGTCTTAAGATAGTTCTGGCTTGTTCTGATCTTGGTAAGATAGCTCGAAAGACCGCCGACATTGTGAGAAATCGACATGCCGTTGTCATTAAGAATTATTCTGACCTTGCTCTTGGAAGATCCGATGTTGTTCAAAGCCTCATAAGCAAGGCCTCCTGTCATGGCGCCATCACCTATCACAGCAACAACTTCATAATCCTCGCCCGAAAGATCCCTTGCAGAAGCCATACCGAGAGCCGCACTCAAGGACGTGCTTGAATGACCTGTTTCATATACATCGTGCTCGCTTTCACATGTCTTTGGAAAACCGCTCATGCCCTTGTATTTTCTCAATGTATCAAAGTCTTTCGCCCTGCCGGTAAGAATCTTATGAACATAGGATTGATGGCCGACGTCAAAAATTATCTTGTCTCTTGGGCTATTAAAGACACGGTGAAGTGCGATTGTAAGCTCAACAATTCCAAGATTAGAAGCAAGATGTCCGCCTGTCTTAGAGATCTTATTTACAAGGAATTCTCTGATGTCGGAAGACAAGACTTCAAGCTCATCATAGCTTGCATTCTTTACGATATTAAGTAAATCCGCATTTTCTATATCGTATTTCATGTAGATTCTATGCCTTTCTCTTTTCAAGCTTATCGGCAAGCTCTGTGAAAAAGCTTGCGGATATACCATATTTATCTAAAGCCTTATTTGATTCTATTGTAAGCTCGTGTAATTTGGCGATGGCCGATTCCATGCCATGTACGCATACATAATTGCATTTGCCAGCGTCTTGATCCTTTCCTACCTTCTTTCCGATAAGCTTCTCATCTCCGATTTCGTCGAGAATATCGTCGGATACCTGGAAGGCTTTGCCAAGCGAAAGAGAATATTTAAGAAAAGCATCTTTCATTTCCTGTGGCGCGTCCGCAATCTCAAGGCCTGCGATAATCGCAGAAGAAATTAGCTTTCCGGTCTTGTTTGCATCTATATATTCAACAAGCTCGGATGTAGCCTTGACATTCTCGTTCTCAACATCGGCTACCTGCCCTGCTATCATTCCGGTAACTCCTGCGCCTTCCATGATAGCTTTTCCTGCTTTTGCACAGCAAACAAGCTTGCTTGGATTATCGTAGTGCTTTGCCATATCCTCATGGATAATTGAAGCTGCAGTATTTAGGAGTCCGTCACCTGCAAGAATAGCCATATTCTCGCCAAAGACGATGTGATTAGTAGGCTTGCCTCTTCTGAGATCGTCGTTATCCATTGCTGGTAAATCGTCATGAATCAGAGAATATGTATGGATGTATTCCAAAGCGCAGGCATATGGCAGAGCTTCATAAATATCTCCTCCTGCAAAATCACAGACTGCAAGAAGAAGAACGGGTCTGAGCCTTTTTCCACCAATCGTAAGGCTGTATGCCATCGCTTTTCTTAGGGTTTCGGCATATGGCGACATCTCAGGGAAATAGTCGAGAATGTGCTCGTTTATAATGTCTTTATATTCGTCATAAGTTCTCATTATTCTGCCTCTTTACCAAATGTTGTAATCTTCTGTTCAGCCTCGTCGAGAATCTGCTGGCAGAAGCGGGCTTCTTTGATGCCTTCTTCGTAGAGCTTAATGGAATCCTCGAGACTTATCGATTGCTTGCTAATCTCGTTAGCTGCGTTTTGCAGATTATTTAGTGCCTCTGTAAAAGTTTTCTCAGTCTTTTCTTGCATAACTTGCTACCTCTCTATATATCGCATCTTTATATCGCATTCCCACATCTTCAATGTTTAAAACTGCCCTCTTCCTTTGCTTTGACATTTGCAAGGAATTTGCCGTCCTTCATCTGGACATAATAGTCACTGCCTTCTTTTATTGAATCAATTCCCGAGACGATAGAACCATCTGTGTCGAGCACAGCAGAATATCCTTTGCTAAGTATATTCATAGGATCGTTTTCTCTGATCAGAAGCGTTGCTTTTTCAACTTGCATCTTCACCGTCAAAAGCTTATTTCTCATATTTGATTGCAAGAGATTGAAGCTTCCCTCAACAGTATTTCTCTCTGCAGAAAGCTTGCCGAGCATGGATTGATAAAGTGTCTGCTTGAGATTTCTGATGTCTTCGGCTAACTCGTAGGTATCCATAACGGCGATATCTGCGGCAGCTGTTGGAGTTTCGGCTCGGAGGTCCGCTACAAAGTCCGAAATTGACACATCTGATTCATGCCCAACCGCGCTTATAATCGGAATCTTCGAAGCAAAAATCGCTCTTGCCACCTGCTCGTCGTTAAATGCTGAAAGGTCCTCTGCAGAGCCTCCGCCCCTTCCGACGATGAGCGTATCTATTCGAAGACCGCCATCATTAAGCTCGTTGGCTTTTTCTATATTATCGATGATGCTCTGGCATGCACCTATGCCCTGAACAAGCGTTGGGAATATCAATATATCTGTCAGATTATTCTTGCTTGTAATGATCTTCTTAATATCCTCGATTGCGGCGCCTGTATCTGATGTAACTACGCCTATGCGATATGGAAATTCAGGGATTGGCTTCTTGTATTTCTTGTCGAAGAGCCCTTCTTGCTCGAGCTTGGCCTTAATTCTGTTGAATTCGGCCATCAAATCCCCTTCTTTGGCTTCCTCGACATGTCTTATGCTAAAAGAATAATTTCCGCCCTTTGCGTATGGGCTTATGTCACCGACGCATATTATCTTCTTGCCGTTTTGAACAAGGCTCATGTCGATGCTTCTTGCATATGAAGCCCAGATTGCACAGCGAATCATGCTATCCGCATCTTTCAATGTCAGATAATAGTGCTGTCCGCCCTTGCTAAGTCCAGAGATTTCTCCTTCGAGAACTACTCCTCGAAGGTTCAAATCCTCCTTGAGCTTTTGAGCGATGTATTCATTTAACTGGCTTACACTAATTGGTTTCATTTAATTGTTAAATTTGTTTAATTTATTTAATTTATTTAATTGTCAAATTGTTTAATCTTAATTGGTCGATTGGTTGATTGATTTTCGCTATTTAATCTCGTTTGCTATGTTACTTTCGAAAAAATCAAGTCCGAGCCTTGCGATTCCGACTGCATTGTCACCTGAGAGCCCCTTGTCACCTAATATGATATGCGGAACTTTGAGTCCGTTGTTTCCGTTGAATTCTTCGGTAGTCTCGGTTTCCTTGATTCGCTCTCTTATCGTATTGCTTGAAGCAACGCCTCCGACCCAGAGCACATCCTTAATATCGTATTTATCAGAAAGCTCTGCTGATGCCTTGAGAAGAAGCGCTTCGATCTCTAAGAAAAGTTCTCCTGCGATGTCCTCTATTGGGTCGCCCTTATCTAATCTTCTGAGATAAGCTGTCTCAATGCCCGAAAGGTTGAAATAGCCGTCATTTAGCTTAATCTTTGATTTGAATTTCTTAGTATCGAATTCAGTATCGCATCCATTTTGCTCGCAATTCTTATCGGCGGTTATTTCCGCTTTGCCATCCTCCGAGCAAAGCTTCTTGAATGCAAGCTCATCAAGATAGGAGCCTGCAGGAAACTGAAAGCCCGCTTTGACGCCTACTCTGTCAAGAAGCTGGCCTATGCTTATATCAAGGCTTCCGCCGACAATCTCAGTCTTGTAACCGTCGCTTATCTTCTCGCATAGAAGAAATTCGCTCGTGCCACCGCTTAGGTGAAAGCAAAGGAATTTATCTATGTCAAGATAATCCGATGAGCTAAGTGCCGATTTGATATGCCCTTCCTGATGAGAGAATTGCATAATCGGTACACCAAGAGCATAAGAAAGAGATTTGGCTATATTCTCACCTGCAAGAAAAACAGGCATATACGAGCCCTCTACCCTTCTAGGACGTGATGAATATGCGATACCCATGATGCTAGCAGGATCGACTTTTTCAAAAGCCTCCTTAAAGAAATCAGGCAGAATATTCGAATGCTTAAAGAAAGCAAGCGACTGCCTGAGCCCTTTATCTCCTTTATCAACGGCAAGAAGCTTAGATTTCTCGAATATAAGCGCCCCTGTCTCATCAACAATCGCCACCGAAGTTTTATAATTTGATGTATCGATTCCGAGATAGTTCTTATTTTGCATTGTTTGCATTGTTTTTGCTAATCTTCGAAAGAACGGAATTTACGAATGCATAGGATTTGTCATCACCGAATTTCTTGGATAAATTGACTGCCTCATTTATTGAAACAGACAGCGGTATGTCATCGACATATAGGATTTCTGCCACAGCCGTCCTGAGTACAGCCAGATCCACCTTGGCTATTCTATCGAAATTCCAATTATCTATATTCGAAGAAATCGTAGCATCGATGTCTTCGATATGATCTCGGACAGCCTCGAGTGTAGTTATGGCTTGCTTCTTGGTCAGAATCTTTGAATTTTCTTCAAGAACAGAAAGCTTGTTGTAGTCAAAGTCCTTTGCTACATCCATTTGAAAAATAAGCTGCATGGTCTGTTCTCTGATATCTTCTCTTCTCATTATGCTTGGCTACTCCTGTCAATTCCTTCAACGGTAATATTTACTGCCTCAACCTTCATCCCTGTAAATTCCTCAATGGTATTCTTTACACCGAGCTGAATGTCATATGATAATTGCGGAATGTTGTATCCGTACTTGGCAATAATCTGAATGCTTATACTTACTGATCCATCGTTATTGCTGACCTTAATTCCCGGCGTTCCCGAATCTATTCCGAGGATATTTTTCTGCAGGCTGTCGGTGAATCCCACAAAGAACCTCGAAACGCCTGGAATTTCGCTGACAACTTGGGTAACATAGTCAGATATTACCTTGTCATCGATATTAAGTTCTCCGATTATCTTGTTATTTTCAGGCATTATTCATCCTCAAGAATCTCAACTTTAAGCTTTTCGATTCTTCTGTTCTTTACGCTTAAGATTGTGAATTTGTAATTTTCGTATGTTATCGGCTGGTATTTGACATTTGCCTTAGGAATCTCTCCCATCAGGTCTATTATAAAACCGCCTATTGTTTCACTTGTATCGGACTCGAGCGATATATCGGTCTCCTCATCAAGATCGTCGAGGTATACGTTTCCATCGAGAATATATGTTGTATCGTCACATTTCTCGATAACACGATCTTCTTCGTCAAATTCATCGTCAATATCACCGACAATTTCCTCGATGATATCTTCGATTGATACGATACCGCTGAAACCACCATATTCGTCAATCAGAACGGCAATATGCTGTTTCTCTTTCTGGAGTTCATAGAAAAGTGAATCAATATTCTTTGTATCCGGAACAAAATATACAGGTCGCAAAAGGTCCTTGATATTTACTCCGTCGAACCCGTTCTTGCTTGCAGAAAGAAGATAATCCTTAATGTGAAGCATACCAATAATATTATCGGCATCTCCGTCACATACAGGGATTCTCGAATGGGTCATTTCCATAAGTTCATCAATAAATTTTTCTTTATCATCTTGTATATCGATAAAGAAAACGTCAGTTCTAGGCGTCATTATTTCGTAGGCGAGCAGGTCGTCGAAGGCAAATACGCCGTCTATCATCTTACGGCCACCTTCGGAGAATTCTCCTCTCTCCTGCCCCTTATCGAGCATGGACATAACCTTCTCTTCAGAGAAATATGCATCGTCTACATCCCTGTTTTTGCCAAGAATAGCCAGAACTATATTGGACAGCCACAGAATAACGGCTGTGAAAGGAAGCATTGCATAATAGATTGATCTCTGAAAGCCCAGATTCTTAATTGCAGTCTTCTCGCTTGACTGTGAAGCGAGCTTCTTAGGAAGAACATCGGATCCAGCAGTGAAAAGAATGAAAAATCCGAGGTTAGCCAATACGAGATATGCCGTAGATAAATACTCGCAGAGAAGCTTGTTGAATGCTCCGAAAGCGATTATCGTCAGCAAAATGCTCATAGCATGATCGGCATAGTGATACTTTGAAGGCTTGTTCAGAAAGCTGAATATAAGTTCAGTTCTCTTCTGATCTTCGTCTTCTTCGAGAAGCTCTTTAATCTCATTTCTGTCTGCATAATCCAAGGCCCTCTTTGTTGAAGAAACAAGTGCCTTTAGAATCGTTGAAATAACAATAATTGCAATTAGCATTGTCGGCCAATAGGAACTGTCTGATGACATTTATACCATCTCCTTCTTTTTTCTTATTATAAAGTCCTTGTCTGGAACTCTATTGAACTTAATCTTTAATATCTGCTGTGGATGAGGCGCAGATTCTATTTGATTGCCCTCCTCATCTTGCATATTTGTGATAACTTCTTCGTAAAATTCTGTATAAGGCCCGAAGATTTCGACCGTATCGCCGAGCGAGAATTTGTTTCTCTGCTCGACTATCGTATATCCCCTGCCATCGTCTGGCTCTTTTACAAGACCTACAAAGGAATAATCCCTTGTATAATCGCTTGTTAAATAATTCTGATCCTTATCAGTAGGCTTGTTGAAATAGAAGCCGTGAGTAAATTCGCGGTGGCTTGCCTTGCATAACTCCTTGAAATATTTCTCGTCGTATTTGTAGTCAGCCGGCGAAGATAGATAAGCATCTATTGCAGTTCTGTATGCAGAAACAACAGTCGCAACATAGTACATGCTCTTCATTCTGCCTTCAATCTTGAAAGATGTAACACCAGCATCTACAAGCTCTGGAATATGGTCAATCATGCAAAGGTCGCGGGAATTCAGTATATAACTGCCGTGATTATCCTCTTCAATCGGAAAATATTCTCCAGGTCTTTGCTGTTCGACAAGAGCGTATTTCCATCTGCAAGGATGCGTGCATGCGCCGTGATTTGCATCTCGCCCTGTCATGAAATTGCTGAGAAGACATCTACCCGAATAAGAAATGCACATTGCTCCGTGAACAAAGGCTTCTATTTCTGCAGACTCAGGAAGCTCGTTCCTTAGTATCTTAATATCGGCAAGACTCATTTCGCGGGCAGTTACGATTCTGCTCACGCCCTGCTTCACCCAGAAATTTGCAGTAAGATAATTTGTCGTATTCGCCTGCGTGCTCAGATGTATCTCGGCTCCAGGAATAAGCTCCTGAATAAGGCAAATAACGCCCGGATCAGAGACGATAAATGCGTCAATGGGCAATTTAGCGATCTTTGAAATATAATCCCTTAGAAGCGGAATATCGCTGTTGTGAGGGTATATATTTATCGTCATATACCCTTTCTTTCCATGCTCATGGATGAAATCCATAGCATAGGCTATCTCGTCAACGGAAAGATTTCCTGCACCTGCCCTAAGGCTGAATAGCTCGCCTCCGAAATATACGGCATCAGCTCCATAGATTATCGCTGTCTTAAGTTTTTCCAAATCTCCTGCCGGAGCAAGTAATTCGATATTTCTATTCATTTAGAACTATTAAAGCCAGGCCGTCGCCATCGCTGAGTAGCGAGACTGACAAATCTCTCCTTCCGTAAAGATAATCGATGAATTCTTGCATTCTCTTGACGCTTGTTCTGTGCCTTCTTGTAGGCTCATATGCCTTGTTGTCAACAAGATATGCCTTCATCAGTATGTTATCGCAAAGGATAACAGCACCGGGATTGCACAACTTCTCAGCCTTATCGAAAAATTCTCTGTAGTGGCTCTTTGCGGCGTCTATAAAAACAAAATCAAATTTCTCTCCTTTATCGTTCAGCGCATCGAGGTTCTCAGACGCATCTCCGATTAGAAGATTGATTCGCTCCGCTTCCTTATGAGTCTCAAAGGTCTTCTGCGCGTTCTCGATCATATACTCGGATCTTTCCATCGTTGTGACACTTGCGCTCGGAACGTATTTTGCAAAAAACAGTGCCGAGTACCCGAAAGCCGTGCCGATTTCGAGAATAGCCGAAGGCTTTTTCCATATGAGCAAGGTCCTAAGGAACATCTCTGTTTCTCTTAGAATGAGCGGAATCTCTTTCTCTTCGCAAAGGTTTCGAAGCTCTGCTAATTCATCATCAAAGGGTTTGTAATATTTATTTATGTACTCAGTAACTTTGTCGTTAGTGATGTTCATTATGATTCTGTTGAGTCCTCTGATGATTCCTTAGATGAATTGTTCTTTGCATAAGCGGTATTGAGCTTGTCAAGAAGCTCCTGATATTCCTCTGCTGATGCAGTGAACTTGTGGGTTCCGTTCAGTGAATCGCTGAATACGAAATACAGATAATCTGTCGATTCTGGATTAAGTATCGCCTGAATTGATTCAATGCTTGGAGAACAGAGCGGTGTATATGGATAACCGCCGTCAAGCTCCATGCCTTGCGCGAGCCTGTTGTGGATTACGCTTGAAATAAGCCTTCTTTCCTTGTCGACGTTAGTCTGATTCTCAAGATAAGATGCAAGGCATACAACATCATAAGTGCTAAGACCCATTGCATCGGCTTTTGCCTTCATTTCGTCTGTATAACTTTGGTCGAACTGATTGAGCAAGGTAACTATGATCATATCCTCGCTTACAGACTTATCCATTGTATAAGTTCCAGGCATGAGGTAGCCCTCAAGGCTACTTGCTCCAGACAAGAAGTCAAACTGGCTGTAATCAAGCGAATCGCATATCTCGAGGAATTTATCCTTGTCTACGAAGCCAGCCTGTGCAAGCGCATCAGCGGTCTGCTCAAGCGTATAACCTACAGGCAGAACAAAGCCGTTATCTGTGGTAATGCCCTTGATAATCGTCTTTGCAATCTCAAACATATCCATGCTTGGAGAAAGCGAATATGTGCCCGGCTTATATTTGTCGTTGTATAACATAATAGTCGAAACGAACTTGAAAGCGCCTTCGCTTCTGATCATGCCTGAGTCCACAAGTGCCTCAGCTACATCTTCTGTGTCTGCGCCATTTTCTATAGTTACTTTGCTATAGCTTATGTCCGACTTGTTGTAAGGCTTTGCGAAAATAAGAACCGCTACAACACAGACGACTATAATCGCAAATATAAGTAAGAGAATTTTTAATGTTTTTGAAGAAGTTAATTTGTTTTTCATATTGTCTAATATCTTATTTGAATTTGAATTTGAATCAATTTGTTCAAATCAATCAAATTATTCCTTTGATCTTCCAAGATACTCGCCTGATCTTGTGTCAATCTGAATCTTCTCTCCCTCATTGATGAAGATAGGAACCTGAATAACAGCGCCTGTCTCAACTGTTGCAGCCTTAGTAACGTTAGTAGCTGTGTCGCCCTTTACGCCTGGCTCTGTCTCAGTAACAACGAGGTCAACAAAGTTAGGAGCTTCAACTGTGAAAGCCTGTCCCTTGTAGAACTTGATTGTAACTGTGTCGTTTTCCTTGATGTACTTGATAGCGTCCTCAACGAGGTCTGCTGTCATAGGAATCTGATCATAAGTCTCCTCGTCCATGAAGTAGTAGAGCTCTCCATCGTTGTAAAGATACTGCATTGTCTTTGTCTCGATATGAGCCTTAGGGAATTTGTCATTAGGGTTGAAAGCCTCTTCTCTTGTTGCACCTGTAAGGATGTTTCTGTACTTTGTTCTTACAAAAGCAGCACCCTTTCCTGGCTTAACGTGCTGGAAATCCAGAACTACATGTGGATCTCCGTTCATCTCGAAAGTAACACCCTTTCTGAAATCACTTGCATAAATCATTTTCGTATACCTCTCTTTTTAATAAAAATTTAATGAATAACTTATTTGAGCTTGATGTTCATGGTGTCTCCGAGTATTTCGAACACATCCTTCATCATCATTGACAGCCTTGCCTCAGCCTCAAGATATTTAGCGGCAAAAGGCTTGGTTGTTAGCATTGAATATATTGATTGCATCTGGCTTGCTAGGTCAGGATTAACTTCCTGCCCTGTCAATTGAGCCGTCTGCATTTCAATCTGCTTAGCCTGCAGGTCAGATAGCATTTGCATGAACTGCTCGTCTGCCTCGGCTTCCTTCCTTACGGAATTGAAATCCTTCCATTCCTGGCTTTCTTTAATTGCGGAAGCCAGATTATGTGCCTGGTCATATACATTCATTGAAAATCACCTCTCTATACATATCTACGCATATCTTACATATCTTGCATATCTATACGCGTCTAAACATACATAATAATCGGCAGAATCATAGGGCTTCTTCTCGTCTTCTGATAGATATATGTTCGCATATCGTCTCTCAGAGCGTTCTTGAGCGCGTTATAATCATTATTCCCCTTCTCGTATGCCGTAGCAACAGTATTTATAACAACAGCAACCGCCTCGTCGATAATGTCCATGTTTTCTTTTACATATACAAAGCCTCGAGTTGTTATCGAAGGAGTTGACATAAGAGAGCCCGTTGCGGAATCGAGAACGATTCCGATTGCGACAAGTCCTGACTGAGAAAGATGCTTTCTATCCTTCAGAACATGGCTTCCTACATCGCCGATTCCAAGGCCGTCAACTAAGATATCCTCGCCCGAGGTATATCCCTCGATGTGCGTGGCTTTCTTGCCTTCGAAGCAAATTGCGTCTCCGTTAGCCGCTATGAAAATCCTGTTCTTAGGCGTTCCAAGCGACTCTGCAAGATTGGCATGCTCAATCAGATGCCTGTATTCGCCGTGCGCAGGAATGAAATATGTAGGTCTTACAAGCGTATGTATGAGCCTAAGTTCCTCCCTGCAGGCGTGACCAGAAACGTGCGTATGAAGAGTATCCGAAAGTATTACTTTGACTTTCTTCTCATACAGCTTGTTGATGATATTTGTTACTGTCTTCTCGTTGCCCGGTATCGGAGATGACGAGAAAACAACAACATCACCCTTCTTGAGCTTCACCGCTCTGTGCTGGTCAAGGGCCATTCGTGACAGAGCCGACATCGCTTCTCCCTGGCTTCCGGTTGTTATGATGCACAGATTGCTGTCCGGAATATTATTGATTGATTTGACATCGACAAAGACGCTGTCAGGAATATTCTTGAAATAACCGAGCTCCTTTGCAAGCTCGATTACATTTTCCATCGACCTTCCTGATATGGCGATTCTTCTTCCGTGCTTAATCGCTGCATCAATGAAGAATTTGATTCTGTTGATGTTCGATGCAAATGTTGCAATAATTATTCTCTTGTCTGTGTTATCGAAGATATTGTTAATAGTATCTATAACAATCTTCTCTGGTGGTGTCGAGCCTTCCCTCAGTACATTTGTGCTATCGCAAAGAAGCACGTCAACACCCTCTGTCCCAAGCTGGGAGAACTTGTTAAGATCGATGATTTTGCCGTCAAGCGGATAATAATCAATCTTGAAGTCTCCAGTGTGGACGATGTGACCGCCCGGGAATTTAATCGAGAAACCGAGTGCATCCGCTATGCTGTGGTTGATTTGAATAGCTTCAACTCTATAACGCCCTACCCTGAAAATATCTCCTGATTCTATAACAGTGATAGATGCATTTGTTATATTATGCTCATTAAACTTGTTCTTAATAAGCCCAGCCGTCAAAGCAGATGCATAAATCGGAACATCGAATTCTGATAGAAGGAACGGGATTCCTCCTATATGGTCCTCGTGACCGTGAGTTACTATAAGACCTTTGATCTTAGATCTGTTCTCGCGAAGATAAGTAAAGTCCGGTATTACTACGTCGACTCCGAACATTTCGTCATCTGGAAAACAGAAACCACAGTCGATAATGAGGATTTCGTCACCTGACTCTATGAGAGTGCAGTTCTTTCCGATTTCTCTAAGTCCTCCGAGCGGGATAATTTTAAAATCCAGTTCGTTTTTATTCTTCATGTATCGTTTCGCCGCTATTTTACAACGAAATTGATAATCTTGTTAGGAACCACAATAACCTTTACAACGTTAACGTCGGCAAGCGCTTCCTTAATCTTATCGAGATTTCTTGCGGCTTCTTCTATAACCTCCTTTTCTGTATTATTTGGCAGGATAAGCTTATCCTTTAATTTTCCGTTAATCTGAACGATTATCTCCACCTCATCCTTGATAAGTGCCTTCTCGTCTAATTCAGGCCATGAAACGGAATATAATCTGTCCTTGTGTCCAAGCTCGCTCCACATTTCCTCTGTGATGTGTGGAACAAATGGGTTGAGAACTACGATAAGGTTCTCGATAGCCTTGTTAAAGAGTGGCAGGTTGATCTCGCCTGTCTTGTATTTGTACATCTCGTTAACAAGCTCCATGATTGAACTGATAGCAGTATTGAAGTTGAATCTTCCACCTGCGTCCTCAGATACTTTCTTGATTGTTGCGTTAATTGCATAATTGAGCTGTTTGTCAGCTGGGTTATTTATGGTAAATTCCGAAGGAATTTCCTTATCACCCTTAATCTTTACAACATACTCGTATACGAGTCTGTATACTCTGCAAAGGAATCTGAAGCTTCCCTCTACTCCTGCATCTGACCAGTCGAGCTCCTTCTCTGGTGGTGCTGCAAAGAGTATGAAAAGTCTTGCGGTATCTGCGCCGTATTTGTTCTGAATCTCAATCGGTGAAACTACGTTGCCAAGTGACTTACTCATCTTGGCTCCATCCTTGATTACCATTCCCTGTGTGAGGAGGTTCTTGAATGGCTCCTCATAATCGCAAAGACCGAGGTCATGCATAACCATCTGGAAGAATCTCGAATAAAGCAGGTGCAAAATAGCATGCTCTACACCGCCTATATACTGGTCGACATCCATCCAGTAATTAACCTTCTTTGTATCGAAAATCTCGTCATTATTCTTTGCATCGCAGTATCTCAAGAAATACCATGATGAATCGAGGAATGTATCCATGGTGTCGATTTCTCTCTCAGCTGGAGCTCCGCACTTAGGACATGTAGCATTTCGGAATGACTTCGAAGTTGTCAGTGGAGAATCTCCCTTCCCGAGAAATTCAACATCTGTAGGAAGGAGGACAGGGAGATTCTCTTCCTTTTCAGGCACCCATCCGCAATTTGGACAGTTGATCATTGGAATTGGACATCCCCAATATCTCTGTCTGCTGATGAGCCAATCTCTAAGCTTGTAATTTACTGTCTTCTTTCCAAGGCCCTTAGCTTCAAGATCTGCTGTAATCTTTGCCATGGCTTCGGTATTCTTCATACCTGTATATTCGCCTGAATTTATCATCTTTCCTGTAGCTACGGCAGCCTCTTTGAGGTTGTTCAAATCCACATCAGGATCCTCAACATCTACAACAGGAATGATTTCGAGGTCGAATTTCTTAGCAAACTCAAAGTCTCTCTGGTCGTGTGCAGGAACGGCCATGATAGCTCCTGTACCATAATCAATGAGAACATAATCTGAGATGAAAATAGGAACTTTCTTGCCGTTCACAGGATTGATAGCATATTTTCCTGTAAAGATTCCTGTCTTCTCCTTAGTGAGAGATGTTCTTTCAATCTCGGACTTTCTTGCTGCTTCCTCAACATATTTATTTACAGCTTCCTCATATTCTGTGCCAGCTGTAAGGTCCTTAACATATGGATGCTCAGGAGCGATTACCATATATGTAACACCGAACAATGTATCAGGACGAGTTGTATATACAACAAGATCAAGGTCTGTTCCGTCAATTGCGAATTTGAGCTCCGCACCTTCCGAACGACCTATCCAGTTGCGTTGCATAGTCTTAACCTTGTCAGGCCAGCCATCAAGAGTATCGAGGTTGGCAAGCAGTCTGTCTGCGTAATCTGTTATTTTGAAATACCACTGAGAGAGTTTTTTCTTTGTTACTGGAGTCTTGCAACGCTCACAGCAACCATCCACTACCTGCTCGTTAGCAAGCACCGTCTCACAATCTGGGCACCAGTTAACCTGGCTCTCCTTTTTATATGCGAGGCCCTTGTTATAAAACTTAATGAAAAGCCACTGCATCCACTTGTAGTAATCCGGCTTGCAAGTTGCTACTTCTCTGTCCCAGTCGTAGCTAAGACCGAGTTCCTGAAGTTGCTTGTGCATATCCGAAATATTGCTGTCTGTCCAGATTGCAGGATGAATTCCGTTCTTGATAGCAGCATTTTCAGCTGGCAGACCAAAGGAATCCCAACCCATTGGATGAAGCACGTTATATCCTTCCATCCTCTTGAATCTTGCAACGACGTCTCCTATGGAATAATTTCTTACATGACCCATATGAAGCTTGCCTGATGGATAAGGGAACATCTCGAGAACATAATATTTCTCTTTGTCATAATCCTCATAAGTCTTAAAGGCATTTTCCTCAGCCCAAATCTTCTGCCATTTGGACTCTATAGCTTCAAAATCATATCTTTCTTTCATTTCTCTCTCCTTAGTATTTATATTAAATTTATTATTATCTAATTATTCGGCGACATTCGTCTCTTGTCGCTCTGCTCTTATTCGACTCTCATTCGACTCTTATTCGATGACTTCCGTCTCGCAGTCGCTCTATCCTCGTTCGGCGCTTATTCGATGACTTCTGTCTCGCAGTCGCTCCAGATCTTGTCGAGTGAATATTTCTCTCTTATCTCGTATGTAAAAAGGTTAACGATTACGTCGCCACAGTCAACGAGTATCCAGCCAGTTTCTGGCTTTCCCTCACTGCTCTTAGGTACGAAACCGAGCTCTGCCATTTTATCTATTACATCATTTGCAAGAGCGCCGAGCTGTCTTTCTGAACCGGCAGTCAGATTTACAAAATAATCCGCAAATGAAGACTTCTCCGAAATGTTAATAAGTGTGATATCTCTAGCTTTCTTCTCGCTAAGCATTTTAGCGATTTCTAATGCAAGCTCTCTACTTGTCATAGTTTCATCCTTTCTGATTTATGCTTCAATTATTATTCCCAAAGGCTCAATTTTTTTCATTATTGATTCTATCTGCGATGAAATCGCGAGCCTCGATTGTGTCACTATCTATCGGCTTATTTTTGAGCTTAATTTGATCAATCGTATAATCCATGATGAAAAGACATGCTCCATCAAGGTCTGTCGTCGCCTGCTCTTGCAATCTCGGAAGTTCTGGATAGGAACGATTCTCCTCGATCGCGTCAGATACATATACAATCTCCTCAAGAAGCGACATGCCATATCTTCCTGTCGTATGATAGGCTACCGCATTTAGAACATCCTCGTCTACGACGCCGAATTCCCTCGATAGAATCTTGCTTGCTATCTTCGAATGAGCAAGAGGATTATTGTACAAAAGCGATTCTGGCAGGCCATATTCTCGTATGAGCCTGTTCGCTGTCTCATCATCGAGGCATTTGGCGATGTCGTGGTATCTTCCTGCAAAAGAGGCTTTCTCTATGTCGGCACCGTAGCATTCGGCAAGCTTGGAGGCCATTTTCTCAACCCCGAGGCTGTGCTTATACCTGCTTGGCTTAAGCCTTTCTATCATGAATTTCTCAAGCTTATTTCTATCTGTACAAATTATGCTCAATTATGTACTCCTCTACCTCAGGCAGAACGAAATCCTTAATATCCTTGCCCTCCGCAATTCTTTGCCTAATCTCGGTCGCCGAAATATCTATCGGAGGCATATCAAGAATTTGGATTCTTGCATTATACAATTTAATATATTCTTCGACCTTTCGCTCAGCAGTAGCGCTCCATGACCCCGGCCTTCTTGAAGAAATGAGATGGTACTTTGAAAGTATTTCCTTGCCTCTGTACCATGTATCGAGCTGTAGAAGCGAGTCAGAGCCGACGATAAAATAAATATCTCCATCAAGCAGGCTGTCAAAGTGCTCTAATGTATTGAAGGTATAAGATGTACCCTCATTTGACAGCTCATAATCCGATACCCTGAATGCCGGATTATAATGCAAGATTTTCTCAATCATCTTGTAGCGGTCATCCCCTTCTTCTGTTTCAACATTTAATTTGAATGGTGAAACATAGGCAGGTATGAAGTAAAGCTCATCAAGCCCTGCTTCTTTGATAGCCGAATTCGCAAGTTCGACATGCGCCCTATGGATTGGATCGAAAGTTCCGCCGAGTAAACCTATCTTCATTTATTTCCTCTATTTTTCTTCAATCTTCTCTCAATCTTCTCTCGGTTCTATCGCTATTTATCTTCGATGGAGATACCGAGCTCATCAAGCTGTAGCTGATCTACAGGAGCAGGTGCTTCGCATACAGGGCACTCAGCGTTCTGATTCTTTGGAAAAGCAATTACCTCTCTGATGCTCTTTTCGCCGAGAAGAAGCATTACGAGTCTGTCGAGGCCGTATGCAAGTCCAGCATGAGGTGGTGCTCCGTACTTGAAGGCTTCAATAAGGAAGCCGAATTTTTCCATGCATTCCTCTTCTGTAAGACCAAGCACCTCAAACATCTTTGCTTGAAGCACTCTGTCATGAATTCTGACGCTTCCTCCGCCAAGCTCAACGCCGTTAAGAACTATGTCATAAGCGTTCGCATTAAGTCCGAGGATGTCGCCTTCATCGAGCTTATATAACTCGTCTAATTTAGGCTGTGTAAAAGGATGGTGCATTGCTTTGATGTTGCCTTCGTCATCCTGCTCGAACATTGGGAAGTCCACAACCCATAAGAAATTGAATTTGTTGTCGTCCAGAAGTCCCATCTCTCCTGCGATTCTTCTTCTGAGGAAGCCCAAAGTATCAAATACAACCTTTGGCTTATCACTGCATATGAATACGATGTCTCCTACATTTGCATCGCATTTTGCGAGTATTGCCTTAAGCTCATCCTCTGAGAAAAACTTCGATACGGACGATGAAATTCCAGCTTCTTCATATTTAATCCACACAAGGCCCTTTGCTCCATAGTGTTTAGCCTCTTGTGTAAGCTTGTCGATTTTCTTTCTTGTGAAGAGTTCTGCACCGCCAGGCACGCAAATGCCTCTTACGTCTCCGCCCTCTTCCAGAGCCTTTGTAAATACCTCAAAGTTACATCCTGCTACGAGATCATTTAGCTTGATAAGCTCAATTCCGAATCTTGTGTCAGGCTTGTCCGAACCATATCTTTCCATTGCCTCGGCATAAGTCATGCGCTTGAATGGAGTTTCGATATCAATTCCCTTGACTTCCTTCATGAGCTTCTTCAGGAAGCCTTCCTGTATTTCGATGATTGTATCCTCATCAGCGAAGGATACCTCAAGGTCAATCTGTGTAAATTCAGGCTGTCTGTCAGCTCTCAGATCCTCATCTCTGAAGCATTTAGCAATCTGGAAATATCTATCTGTTCCA
Organism: Sphaerochaetaceae bacterium; assembly: GCA_963588675.1. Lineage (GTDB taxonomy): Bacteria > Bacillota > Clostridia > Peptostreptococcales > Anaerovoracaceae > Crickella. The sequence continues at coordinate 27,681 of CAVAIH010000005.1, forward strand.
GATACCATGAGAAGCTGTTTGAAGAGCTGAGGCGACTGAGGAAGTGCATAGAAGCATCCGTTCTTAACTCTGCTTGGCACGATGTAGTCCCTTGCTCCCTCAGGAGTTGATTTGATGAGAATTGGAGTCTCAACCTCTGTGAATCCCATCTCATCGAAATAATCTCTTGCGCATTTAACAACTCTGTGTCTGAAAGTAAGATTGCGTTGCATCTTTGGCTTTCTTAAATCAAGATATCTGTACTTGAGTCTGAGATTATCATCTACATTGTCGTCGTCCTTAACGTAGATAGGTGGAGTCAGGGCCTCAGAATATACTACAAGGTCGCTTGCAAAAATCTCTATGTCTCCTGTCGCGAGTTTGTCGTTCTTCGCGCTTCGCTCTGCAACCTTTCCTTTTACTCCAATTACATATTCGCTTCTTAGGCTCTTAGCTTTCTCAAAAATTTCTTCTCCAAGATCCTCATTGAAGGTAATCTGCACGATGCCTGTCTTGTCTCTTAAATCGACAAATACAAGGCTTCCAAGGCTTCTTGCCTTTGCTACCCATCCATTCAGTACGACTTCTTTGCCGGCATCGCCGATTCTCAGCTCACCGCACATATTTGTTCTCTTAAATAAGTCTGCCATTTCAACCTCTCTTATCTATTCTGTGATTGTCTTAATTAATTCATCGACACTAAGCTTGGTCTGCTCAGATTTCTCCATGTCCTTAAGTGTAAGGAT
>CAVAIH010000006.1:0-27912 GCA_963588675.1 Sphaerochaetaceae bacterium
GAGATTTTATAGACTGACTACAGTAACCGAATCAGGGGTTTATAAATTCCTTAACAAGTCTATTATGCTCGTGTATAATATTTGCATGGAAAATATTCATCATAAAATCATCATAGATTCAGACAACACAATGGGTATCGAAGGGCGTCCGATGGATGACGCTCTTGCGATACTTTACGCGCTCGGTCGTTCTGACCTGTGTGAAATCGTTGGTATCACATGTAACTTTGGTAACGGAACAATCGATGAGGTATATGAATGTACCTGCAAAATGCTGGAGGAAGTAGGTCGTACGGATATCCCTGTCCTTCGTGGCAGTAATAAGAATGCCGAGGAGGAAAGTTCTGAGGCATCTGATTTCATTGTCAATGTTGTCAATAAGTTTCCCGGCGAGATAACATTTCTCGGCATAGGTTCTCTCGGGAATCTTTATCAGGCATATCTGTCTGATAATAATATTTTCGACAAGATTCCTCAGATTGTTCTCATGGGTGGCATCACTGAAATGTTGTATATCCACAATCAGCCTCTTGATGAACTCAATTTCTCCGTTAATGCCAGGGCAAGTTCTTGTGTTCTCTCAAGGGGAAATAATGTCACAGTCATTACCGGGAACAACTGTCTTCCTGTATCAGCCCTGCCTAAGGATGAGTTTCTTGACAATCTCTGCAGTTCCGATAACCCTTCAGGAATGTTCATTGCTCAGAAATGCGGTTACAGATTTGTGGATAAGAAACTGATATATGGTGCGGACAGTTCATACTGCTGGGACGGTGTTGCTTCTGCATTTATTCTCGAGCCTGAACTGTTCGAAAACCACCTTACTCCGTGCCTTATCACAGAAGAGAATATAGGTTCCGGCGGATACCTGAATCCTGTCTCTGAAAATCTGTCTAATGCTGTTATCAACATTCCGACAGTCATCAGCAGAGACGATCTTCAACAGGCTTTTTACAAGGCATGGCTCAAGCTTAACATCAAGACGAAGGATGCCGAATATTCTTGCACAGGGCTTTATCTGGACAAACTGACTCAACCTTGCGTGCTGATAGAGCTGGCCAAAGGGTCCGTCCACGGATTCAAACTCCTTCAGATGCTGAAGGAAGACAACTATGTCGAGCCCGGCCTGGATCCATCAGGCTTCTACCGTAATCTGAAAAAAATGGAAAAGGAAGGATTCATAAAATCAGAAGCACCGATTAAGGCAGAGAAATACAAAAAAATTTACTCTATAACAGATTTAGGCCGTCGCGCTCTTCAGAACTGGGGAACAACCCTGGAACATTATGAGAAGCATATAAATCATATACTCGACGGCATTTCAAAATTATAGACGATATTTAACACCTAAAAATGAGACTTCGTGCATAATAGTGGGTAAATATGCCGTTGCCTCTAATAAAACAAGCCTTCTCAATCACGGGAAGGCTTTACTTTGTCAAAATTCCACCATCTATGCTAAAGAAAGTGCTTTGTGCGTTCAACCTGAAGTATCCTGCCTGCCTTCATAAGTGCAATCCGATCCGACATTTCCACGGCCTCATGTCTGTCGTGAGTAACCATTACAGTCGTCATACCGAACTCCTCGTGAAGCTTCTTAACGAGCTTTCTCATATCGCCTCTCAGCTCCTCGTCCAGAGATGAGAATGGCTCATCAAGTAGTAGTAATCTCGGTTCTGCCGCCAAAGCCCTGGCCAAAGCAACTCTCTGTTGTTGTCCTCCCGAGATTCTCGACACGCGTCTGTCTCCGTATGTCTCGAGTTGAACATCTTTGAGGTATTTCTCAGCAAGCTTTATTCTTTCATCCTTCGATACGCCTTTGACCTTCATCGGATAAGCGACGTTCTCTGCAACTGTCATATTCGGAAACAACCTGATATCCTGAAAAACTATAACCGCACCTCTCTTGTGAGCAGGAACTTCGTTTATAACTTCACCGTCGAGAATTATCTCACCCTCGGCTACAGGATTAATGCCTGCTATAGTCTTGAGCAAGGTGCTCTTTCCGCAACCCGAAGGGCCGAGCAAGGTAAGGAACTCGCCATATTCTATTCCGATATTGATATCATCAAGTATTAGGTTATTATTAAGCTCGACCTTAAGATTTTTAATTTCCAGTTTCATTTCGCATTACCCTGTGTATAAGTGTTTCGAATATAAAGAATACAATAAGTGCAGATCCAACGAATACTACCGCATATATCGATGCAAGTGCTCTGTCTCCGCTCTGTATATACGGCACCATTACCAGCGCCAACGTTTTTATCTTTCCGCCGCCTGCCAGAAGTGTTGTAAAATACTGGCTGTATGACAATATATAAGCCATACTCATGGAGGACAGAATTCCCGGTAACAGCTGTGGCAAAGTAACATCAAAGAAAGCAGTTGCCGGCCTTGCCCCAAGCACCATCGCCTGTTCCTCCAGCTTGTCACCTGTCGCCGCAGTGACATCCGTTATTATGGTTATGCAATACGGGAGTGCCGCGACAAGATGCACGAGCAGGACTCCGGTCATCGTATCGTTGAGGTGCATTCGTATCAGCGTTACCTGTATTCCCATAGCAAATACAGTCCCCGGAACTAATAGCGGTAGCAACGCAGCATATCCAATCAGTCTTCGTCCGCGCACTCTGTATATTACCGTTGCCCTCGCAGTCATAACCGCAATAGCCGTAGCGATTATCGCTACAAGCGTCGCAAGCAGAATACTACTCAGCAGAATTTCTATTAGATTTGATGAGCCGAACAATAATTCCTCTACAGTCCGTGTTGTGAATGTCTCCGGAAATATGCCCGGCCATGGCCATCTTCCCGTGAACGACCAGATAAGTATAATAATCATCGGCAGTACAATTATCAGTACCGTCAATGCGAGAATCAATTTCAGTGTCCTGCTATTTCTCATAGTCACCTCCGAGTCTCTTCGTTACTCTTTGCATTAAAACAGCATAGAGTCCCGCCATCAGTAGTGACATTATAAGTGTTATTCCGTTCATGGCCATAGCATACGGTCTGAGTTTGAAATCAGGTTTTATGAAATCTATATATGTGTATACAGGGAAGGCCTTAGGAATAGTTGCTCCAAGAATCATAGGCAGCTCATATCCGCCAAACGCAAATATAAATATAATGATGAACCCCTTTGCTATGGCCGGGATACTGAGAGGCAACGTAATGTGAAAGAAACTTTTAATCGGTGAAGCACCGAGGTTTTCCGCAGCTTCTCCCAGCGTTTCATTTACCGACGACATAAGTGCCATCGTAAAGTATGCTATGAACGGAGCCTCCTTCCATATATATGCAATGATTGTTCCTGCATATCCCGTTCCGTATAGAATTGCCGGGAATTCAGTATAGTCGCTTACCATTCCTAAGGCAAAAGCCAACCTGGCGATAAGTCCCGTCTGTGCGAAAATCGCAACCATAAATACCGCAACAACCGTATGCGGTACAAGAATAGGGAGTCTTACTGTATACATAAGAGCTCCCTTAGTTTGTTTGGTGTACACAACAGCGGCACAGATAATTGTACCGAGAACTGCTGCTGCAATTGCAGAAATCGCAGATATACGAAGAGATACTCCGATTGATTGGAGCACCTCAGGTCTCTGAAGCGATTCTGTATAATATTTCAGAGTTACTTCGTACAGATTAAACGCTGGAATATATCCGAGGCTCTGCACGATAATATTAATGATTGAGGTCAAAACCAGTGCTGTTACCAACATGAAAGGCAGCAGTAACAGCACCGATTTGAATTTTCTGTATTTAGTATTGATTACCCGTAACCTCTTTCAACAGATTTTCTTTACTTCTTACTTACCTGCAACTTCCTCAGCCCAGATTTCCTCAATGATAGGAACGAGGTCTGCAGGCATCTCAGGCAGCCTGTGGCTCAGGAGAGTTGCCTGGCTCAGCACGCCCTGTCCGAGATCTACAGCATCAAAGCCAGCCTTCTCCTCATCAGAGAGCTTGTCCTGATCAACTACAGGGAGCTCCTTGAGCGTTGAGTACTGTGACAGCTGCAGCTCAGCCGAAATTATAGCATTAATAGCAACCATTGCACCAGCCTTGTTAGGTGAATCGTAAGCGATTGCCATGTAGCTTGTATTACCGATTGTTCCTTTGTCAAACAGGAAAGTCTGGCAAGTTGTAGGAAGAGTTCCCGCTTCGATTCCTGATGCAACTGTGAATGGGCCATAGCTCATATCGAGTACAACTTCTCCATCTTGGAACATTGTATCAAGTGTTGTGGATGAATCAGGGAATGTCTTTCCTTTCTTCCAAAGGTAAGGATTGAGTTTCTTGAGGTAATCGATTGCAGGCTGAATTGCCTCCTTAACAGTTTCCTTATCAGCTTCCATATCCATGAACTGCTCATATCCGCAGATATCATATATTATGTTTCTTACGAATGCGCTTCCTGTGAAATCAGGCGGTGCAGGATAAGTAACCTTGCCCTTGTTTGCCTTGCAGTACTTGAGAAGCTCATCAGTGTTCTTAGGTGTGTCTGCCGTTACTGCGCTGTCGTTGTACATTACCATCTGAGCCTTAGCATATGGTGCCTCATATCCGTCGATAGGCTTGCAGAAGTCGTTCAAAGTCTCGTTGTCCTCTGTGTCGATGTATTTCTCCATATTAGGGAGATAGCTTGTGAACGGTCCGTACAAGAGGCCGTTCTCTTTCGCTGTGTAGAAATTCTCGCCGTTTATCCAAATCATATCGATTGATCCTTCTTCTTCGCCGGCTTCCTTCTCATTTGTCAGCTTAGATAGAATGTCGTTGATATCCATGCCCACTACTTCAAGAGTAATATCGTAATTCTCCTTCAGATAGTCAGCAACCTCACTGTTAAGCCAGTTGTTTCTGTTCTCATCTCCACCCCATCCGTAGAATGTGACAGTTGTTCCTTCAGCCTGTTCAACGATTTCGTCCCAGCTCATGTTAGCGAATTCATCTGTCGAAGCAGAATCCTTGCTACCGCATGCACCGAGAGAGAACGCCATAACACAGGCAAAAAGAACTGCTAATAATTTCTTCTTCATATTGTCCCTCTTTCTTTAGTAAATATAGTTAATTGTTATATTGACGATTCTGCCGCCGATCGATTCACGGTCCAAGCGACACAACCAACAACAACCCTGTTAATTCAGACTGATCTCAGCCCCGAACCATGTGTCGTATACCAGATTGAAATACTCATCGTGATTCTTTATTTCAGGCAGGCATACCTCTATATTGATTCCATCTCCTAACAGTCGTCCGCGCTTTAATGATTCCTCGTCCGGGTTAATCACATCCACCACCTGTCTCATATATTCCGGGTACAGTAGCTGAACTGCCGCCATTACATCCCAGTTGACAAATCCGGGGCAATTCCATTCCTTCTCATAGAAGTCGAACCAATAATCAAGTGCATCTTTAAGATATGACGCAAGCGGTCCGCCCTTTTCATCCAAATACGAATCGAATTCGTCTCTTCGAAAATACGATTCCAAGGAATTCTGTCCAGTAGCGATTCTTATGTCATGTCCTCTTCTCAATGTCTCCAACGATGCAATAGAATCACATGACATGTTGAGCTCGTCCATCACCTTACCTCCCACAAGGAGATCTGATGTATATCCTCCCATTATCGAGATTGATTTAATATTATCGTAGAACTTGTTGTCATACTCGAATGCTCCGTACAGGTTAGTAAGCGATCCAGTAGCGATAATCGAGAGCTCTCCGCAATGCATCTCGCCTGCTTTAGCCATAAAAATCGCCGCATCCGAGAGCCGGTCCGTACTGTTATCTGCCCCGCGAAATACTGGGATATCCTCGCGTCCCCATTCTTTGAGCAATCTTATTGTATTGTTGTACACAACTTCCTGTGTGCTGTTGCCATATGCACAGGTCACTCCCAGCAGGTCAACATTCCTGCAACCGAGAAGGAATAACAAAGTCAGTCCATCATCAACATCACAGCCCGCTACGCCCATCGTATTATCACAATCCAGAATAATCGGTATTCTTTTCAATATATGCTCCAATGTAATTTCCAATTAACCGAAACCAGTAGACCTCGTCTACTAGAATCATTATACTTTCTGCATGAGAATAAATATAATTGATTTTATCTATACTTTCGCCTGTTTCGAGCTTGCTCGGTAATAGTAGTATTAGACTTATTCACCGCTCATGTTCCAGCCTTCAGCGTAACCCTTGCGAACATCCCAGCCCGTATATTAGACTTGGTCTAATGTTTATATTTTATAGCCTAATTTACTTTGCATCCAATTGATATGACTAATGCGCCACATTTGTGTATAGCTTTTTTGAATATTAAAACAGGCCGTTTTACGCGACCTGTATGATTTTATTATTCAGGAATCTGATTTTCCTTTCCGGTAAATATATCTGCAAGTCCCGCTATCGCGATAATTGCACACATTATCTTAACCCAATTTGCTGTAGCATGGCATGCCATAGGTTTCACGCAAACGCCGATAAGTGATGTAAATACAAGAAACATCACGATGCATGCAACAATCAGGGCGACTTGCAATAGCTTGCGACTACCCTTATCCTTCATGAATATGGCAACAACAGCCATTGCCAGCATTACAATGCCAAGTGCTAATCCTGCCTGAGCAGAAAACCAGCAATTCATATGAGTCTGGTTTCCGTTTTCAAGATTCAGGACACCATCACATACAGGTGCCCAGATTTTGATAGCGCCGAGAATGCACAGGGCACTTGCAGTCTGGATTATAGGTAATATTCTTTTCATTATCTTTTCTCCTATTAATCTAATTCTACAATTTGTTTAATCTGCCTTCATCGAGACGATACCTGTCAGTTGCCAGAGATGACCATTTGTTATTGTGAGTTACCATTACGACAGCAGATCCCTTTTCAGTTTCCTGCTTAAGACGTTTCACAATATTCTCCGCCCACTTCTCATCAAGATCGTTAGTAGGCTCGTCAGCAAGTATAAGCTCAGGCGAAGCAATCAGTGCTCTTGCTGTCATTGCGCGTCTCTTCTGACCGCCGGAGAGTTGATGTGGCAGGTAATCTTTACGGTCACCAAGGCCGAAACTCTCAAGCAGTGCGTCGGCAGACATTTCATTATCCGACAGTGTATTCGCTTCAAGCATTACTTTCTTCTTCATATTTATTACAAACTCAAGATTTTCACTAAGTGTAAGTGACTGTATCATATTGCTGTCCTGAAAAATGAAACCGATCTTAGTTGCACGGAGATCAGTCTTCTCCTCGTCGCTCATTTCAGATACGTCTTTTCCGTCTATGCGCAGACGGCCTTCATCAGCCTCCAGGAGAGTTCCGATAACATACAGCAGAGTGCTCTTTCCTGTCCCGGAAGGTCCCTCTATGCATATAAAATCTCCGCTCTTGATTGTAAGATTTATATCCTTAACGGGGGTGACCAACTCACCCATCTTGTAGTTCTTTGTAATATGCTCAAGTATGCATATTTCTCTTTCTTCAGACATATCAGTTCACCTCCCCCTGTGTAATTGCAGTCTGCGGTTCGAGAGCGGCACTCCTAACGGCAGATCTTACTGAAGCAAGGAACCCGAGCAAGGTTGCAAGAAGTATGCCTGCCAGCATGCTCAATAGCGTCAGTCCCAGGTCCCATGTTGACGGAGGAAGCTGGAATGCATCCTGCAACAGTTCCATCACAGGTTTCATGAGAACTCCTGCAATGATGGATCCTGCAATACCGCCGATTACGGCAAGTGAACATGACTCCCCTATGATCAGTCCGAATATCTGCTTTTTATGAACTCCGATTGCCCTAAGTAATCCGATTTCTTTCTTTCTGTCCTTGGCGAGAGCATTGAACCGTCCTATAAGAGCAAGGCTGGCAATCACAAGCGATGATATCCACAGGCCGAGCATTACCTTGGCAGTAACATTCAGCTGATCCTCCAGAGCTTCTACTGTATCACTTGTAGCTATGCACTGAGCATCAAGATCCTTTCCGTAAACCTCCAGATAATCGGCAAACTTCTGAGGATCTACTCCCTCGTCCAGCTTGACCATAACGCATGATATCAGGTCATCTGCAGATGCTCCGTCCGGAAGGGCATCGAGCATACTGGATTCAGTAGTAACTTTACGAGCCATATCGATATTCATGTATATAGTGTTATCCATACCTGTTCCTGTCGGATACAGTTCACCGATAACATTGAATTGATGGTCCAGAATTCTGGCTTGAGTACCTACGAAGTCTGTAAAATCTCCGCCGAGTACTATGCAGTCATCTTTAAGTTCATCGCTTTCTGATATGTTCATCTGCTTGCATACTACGAAGTCTGTCTTTGGGTCGATACCGACTATTCTCATCTCAACGCCGAAATCACAGCATCCGCCGTTCAGAGTCTGTGAAAAAAACTGAGGTGACACCTGTGCGACTCCGTCAAGCTGAGCAATCTCTTCCATGACATCAGTTGTCATGTATACATTTTCCGGATTTGCTGTGTACAACAGCTGATAACCATCAGCACTTGCCTCTCTTGGGATAAAAATACAGTCTGCACCGAGACGTTCCCTACTCGTTGACAGGCCATGATTCATTGTTACAAAAACTCCGAGTACAAGAACAAACGTAAGTATCGTTATTGCAGTAATAGCAATTGTCAGAAGTGACTGATTGCGTCTTCTGACGATATTGCTTTTGATCAATTTAAACATTTATTGGATCCCTCCTACTGATATAACTCATATAGAATCTTGCTATTTGTTAATTTTCTCGTAAACACCCAAAGACCACGCCATAGTAGCGCGGTCTTTGTGTTTGTTGTGTCTTTTGAAGTTGATTGAATTACTTACCTGTTACAGTGAAAGTAACCTTTACGAGAGTTCCGTCCTCAGGCAGTACTTCGTCATTTCCGTAGCACTGAACAGTCTTTGCAGTCTCGATTGCTCCCCAACCATAGTTAGCGTTGGAAGTAATTCCTACAGGACAAGAGTCAAGGCAGAAGATGCATCCTGTGTTAAGCTTGTAAGCCTTCTTGATGTTTCCGCCGAATCTGCAGTCAATCTTGTATTCAGAGCCATCGCCTGTCTTAATGCACTGCTCAAATGGGATAGGGTCCTGTCCGTCCCAAGAGATTGTAACATCCAGCTGTGGTCCTTCGACGATAGTTCCCTGAGCGCACTGATCCTTAACAGGCATATTGTCTGATGGATCAATTCCGAGGGATACGAGAGCGCCATAGAATTCCTTCTCACTTCCGAGAGCTCTGATTATAGCCTTCTCACCATTTGCTCCGTCCTTAAATACGACACCGTGTCTTGTTACCTCTGTGAAGTACTTTCCGTTTACTTCGCCGTAAACAGAAACTGTCTGCTTAGCAGTATCTACCTCAATCTGCGAGTGATCGTCACTCGAACTGTCAGATGAAGATGAGCAAGCACACATTGCAAATGCCATTACAAGGCCAAGTACCATTACTAATAACTTCTTCTTCATTAAATAACTCCTTTCAATATATGAAAACTGATTTATAATAAAGCTTTCGCTTTACTAACTTAATTATTTTGCCTGCTTATCCTCTTCAGCCATCTGAATGTCCTCTGCAGTCAGATATTTTTTCTTGATATACCAGCCGAGAATAAGGACAAACAGCAACAGCAGACCTGCAATGCCGAAATACAACATCTTATTGCCTCCTGATGTGAATCCTGCGGTACCTATCGTATAAAGAGCAACTCCGGGAATCATGAACAGAAATGTGTACAAGGAATAGTGACTTAAACTCATGTCGGTAATTCCGTACGCAAAATTCTGTATGTTGTACGGAAACAGCGGTACAAGTCTTGTAATCGCAAGAAGTACTATATCGCTGTGGCCCACATCATCAAACAGCAGTTTCTTCATCAGCCTGTTCTTCTCGACCATAGGCTTTATCGAATCCTGAAGGAAGAAACGCCCTACGAGGAATGCGATTATTGCTCCGAGTGTTGTTGCAATCAGACACAACAGTGTTCCCCACCAAGGTCCGAACAGCACTCCTGCCAGAATGGCAAATGTAACTCCCGGCAGTGCAAGCGCAACGCATGCTACTATAGTAATTCCAATATATATCAAGCCTGCCACCAGCATGTTATCCTTAATCATTTCCGAAAGAAACTTCAGATTATCCGAATCGCTTAGATAAGCAGACCAACCGAATATATGATTCAGAATAATTACCAATACAATCAGTAAGCAGAAAACAATCAGCTTAATATTCTTCTTAATGAATCCCACGTTTATGCCTCTGCTGAATTATCCGCTGAATTATCAGTTGAATTATCAGTTGAATTATCCGGCTCAGCCTTCTTCCTGTTCATATAGTAAACAAGTGCGAAGCCTGCAATTACAAATACTGCGATAACGATATTCAACATTCCGAAAGTGAAAGTGTGCGGGAGCATAAGACCTTCACGAATTCTTGAAGCAGGAGTAATCGTCATTCCACTGATACCTACCAGCAAGATTTGAACGATAAGGTTTGCCACTACATTGATAGTCGTAAACTTTATTCCGCATGTCATCTTCTTGATACAGATGAATACGATAGCAAGAACAAGCCACAGTCCGAAGAATACCCATCCCATATTCATACGCATAAGGAACCATGCACTCTTGGCAGCTATCATTGATACCGTCATTGCAATGAATACTGCGTTGTAGATTTTTCCAACTATCTTAGTCTTGTCAGCCTTAGGTTTAACATAAACTTCTCCGGCAGCTACAGCAGCTTCTTCCTTCTTCTTCTGGTTCGATGTGTAAACAGACTTGATTATTATAACCAGAATAGCCAGTGCGAAGAGACACAGAAGACCCGTGAATAACAACTTAGCTCCGCCTGTAAGCATTCCGCCTACATATGAGTAAACGATACATGCAGGCAACTGACCTATTCCTGTAGCGATGAAAAATCCCCAGAAATCCATTGCTGTAAGTCCTGCGGCATATGATACAACGTCGAATGAAATGAATGGCAGAAGTCTTGCAATCAGGATACACTTCTTACCGTGCTTGTCGAAAAACTGCTCAACCTGAAGCAGTGCTCCCTTTGTACAAATTCTCTCAACTACATCTCTTCCCAAAAAACGTGCAATATAGAAGCAAAAAGCTGCTCCTATCATTGATGAAACAAACGAAAGTATGCATCCCTGCCACCAGCCGAACAGGTTAGCGTTGGTCAGTGTGATGAAAAACGCAGGCAGTGGCGCTATAATGGATGAGAATATCATCAGCAGTCCGGAGACAAGCATTGCCCATTTACCATACTTGGAAATGAATGCTTTCATTTCCGAGAAGTTACCCGTGTTGAACATTTGAATTACATCATTTACCCACTGATGGACAGAAGGTACGAGCAGGTAAATCAAAAGAAGAATGGCGAAGAATGCTATAACGCCGATTTTCTTTCCCCATTCGATTTTCTTTTTTTCTTTAGGTTCTTCTTTAGGTTCTTCTTTAGGTTCTTCCGAAACTCCTCCATTTACAGAAGTTTCGACCTTAACATCTTCTTTAATTTTTTCAGACATAAAAACCTCTCTTTTTTTAAAAACTTTTCTAATTAAATTTCGCTATACGTCAATATTCTAACAACATATGTGTCTCTGCACCAATTGATTAGAGCAATAGAAAAGAATGCAACTATTAATTTTATCTATAATTGCATTCTTACAATCAGCTTAGCTTATTCAACGCATCGTTTATTCGATTTTCTATGTCTGAAATGAAGCCGTCACTCAGATATTGCCCCAATTTATTCCATGTGCTTTCATTCCTGAGTCCTGCTTCGCTGCTCTGATACTGCACCCAAGCCATTGCGCACCAAGTCATACCCCTAAGACATGTTATAGTGATGAACTGACGAGTTCTGTCACGCAGACCGGTAGTATCGAACCGGTCATTGACCATCCTTATGTACACATCGACAAAGCGTTCGATTGTACTCTGATCGAATATTACATCAGTCTTCCAGAATGTCGTGGTCGGTGCAAGAAAATGTCCCAGATCCTGCGCAGGATCTCCATACAACGGCTTCTCCCAGTCGATAAGTCTGACAACACCTTCGCAAACAAGAAAGTTGGTCGAGTTAAGCTCTGTATTGATACAACATCGATACGTTTCAGCGTCATCGCTGCTTCCGATAAGCTTCCATGTATTATCCAGAAGCCTACGTAATCGCATTTTAGCTGCATCTGTCGGAATATCAGAATCAAGATATATTGCCAACATTTCTTCGCACTCATCAAGGATTGCTTTGAGCGAATTCTTCGGAGCGATAAGTCCGCAATCTTCCCTCACCTTCAGGCTGTGAATGTCCGCCAGGCATTCAGCCGCACCTGCAATTTGATCCTCATCGTTGTAATCAAGCGCCTCTCCGGGAAAATACTCCATTACAAGCATGCCGTTCCCCGGCGCATGACCACTGCCATCAACATAATATACCTGCGGTGTTCTTCCCGAATCAACAGTGAGTTTCAGAGCATTCGCCTCGTATTCTATCTGGTTGTCCAGATGCATCTGGCTGCCGCAATTTACTCGCAGCACCAGCCTTTTGCCTGTAATTGGGTGAACGAAAACATAGTTTGCATTGTATTCGCCTTGAGCTAGCGGCTCGTATTTCTCAATTACCTCTGCAGGCAATCCGAGAGCTGTGCGGTATTCAGGATTTTTCACATATTCATTTATATCCGAAATGCTTATCATTATCTTATATCCCTGTACATTTCTGAAATCTCATCTATGCTGAGACCCTTTCTGTATAGTCTTCTCAAATTCCACATTTTGTATTCCGTTTTCAGAATACCTATCGTCCCTTTTCCATAACGTCTCGACGATGTCGTAATCGGTTCGGCTGTCTTTCCCGGCTTTATTCCGCATGCAACCAACCTTCTGCCGAACTCGTAATCCTCCATAATCGGGAGCTCCGGAAACATTCCCACCTCGAAGAACAGTTTCCTGTCGATAAATATTCCCTGATCTCCGAACGGAAGGCCTCGCTTCCAAGCCCTGTGGTTCGAAATTATTCGGTTAGTCCACATAAAGAAGTTCCTTGATTCGAACCTTACGCCAAAGCATCCATATGCATTGCTCGTCATGCAACGGCGTACCTCAGCTATTGCGCGCTCCGGTAGTTTACTGTCGCAGTGCAGAAAGAAAATTATATCTCCGCAACATTTCTCTGCCGCTGTATTCATCTGAACCGCCCTACCCTTGCCGCTTCTTATAACTGTGTATCTGTCGCCGATTTTCTCAACAGTATCATCAGAGCTACCGCCATCAACGAAAATAATCTCGGCCTGATTGCGATATTCCTCCAACTGATCCATCATATTTATAATCGAGGCGCTCTCGTTGTATGTCGGTATGATAACCGATATTGGGATGTTTTCAGCCAAGAATTTCCCTGTTTCGGTATTCTGCAGTCTTTCGTCTAACCTCATTCTTCTGCAATATGACTGAATATCCTCGCGCGTGTCAATATCCATATATGCATCAGCAAAGCTTACGGTCAATCCGTCTTCACGTATACTTTTTACAGTATCGTCCAGAACTGTACCTGATCCGTACTTTTTCACCTTGAAGGCTCCTTCGTATGTTTTCTTCATACCTATCAGATAATATCCACCATCCTCTGTAGGTCCGATAACAACATCCGACCGATCAAGCGCATCGAAAGCCTTGCATATGGATTCCGTGCATATTTCCGGGATGTCCGTCCCTATCAGGACTACTTTGGAATATCCGGAATCAATAACCGCACGTATAGCATTGAGCATCTTTGCTCCCAGATCATCTCCGATCTGTTCACGGTATGCCGCATTCTCGCCGAATACACGTCTCAGTTCCTGCGGTTCGCCGCCTGTATAAGACACACAAATATCTGCATCCGTTTTCACTGCCTCCTTCACAATGTCACGGAGGAAACACAGATGCAGATCCGCACATTGCTCACCGCTGAGATACGGCATCAGCCTTGTCTTCGTGTGACCGGCCACAGGCTCACGAGTAAATATTATGAGCGCATTGTTACTTTGTCTGTGTGTTTTCGTATCCAACTACTTAAATTTTGTCAGCACTCTGTTTACATATGAAATAGATGTGCATGGTTTTTCATTTGTTCCGATCACTTTAGTAAGGATATGGTCAATGGAACCGAATCCGTTTCTCTTAATTCTTCCGGTACATGAAGCACAGTACGCGTATACCTGTCCTTCATTTCCTGACTTGAATTTTTCTGCAAATCCTGCAGCTATCTCCGGCTCGAGCATTGCAGCCTGTCCGCCGAGTCCGCAGCACTGAACACCTTCAACAAATATAATCTCTCCGCCGATAAAAGGCTTCATCTCCTCTATCCACAGCTTCTGTTCTCTGTCAGGGCAAGGTGAGTATATCTTAACATTTTCTTCAATTACT
Organism: Sphaerochaetaceae bacterium; assembly: GCA_963588675.1. Taxonomy (GTDB): domain Bacteria; phylum Bacillota; class Clostridia; order Peptostreptococcales; family Anaerovoracaceae; genus Crickella. The sequence continues at coordinate 14,441 of CAVAIH010000006.1, forward strand.
TTTCCTATCCCAAGCTCTCGAAGTTTTGCAAATACGCTTGTGACCTTGACTCCGAGCCTGTCGCCGAAATGAGCACGACAGTTAGGACATGCCAAAACAACTTCCTTAATGTTATTCTGCTCCAGCCTGCCTTTAATCTCAGCGATTATCCGATCTTCATCATCAGAAGCGCCCAATTCAGCAATAGGCTTTCCACAGCAGTCATACACTGTTCCTATGCCGTGTTCAGCGAAAATCCTGCTTAACTCTGCAGATGTCTTCGGAAACAGCGACGGAAAATTGCAGCCCGGGAAAAATACAACACCTTCAGTTACATGCTTCCAGTTTCTGAACTTGTAATTCTGCTTTTCGGAAAAAGTTCCCTTGTATGTCTTCTCTATGCCGGCCCTGTCCTCCTCTGCAAGTGCCCTTCTCATATCAAGTATTGCGGCCCTTCCATCGATATCAATCGGGCACACCTCTGTGCATTTTCCACACAGAAAGCAGTGATAAGCCAGTTCCTTAAGCTTCTCTTCGTCTCCTATATCGATACCATATTTCGTGAGGAAATCACAATTCTTTTGACACAGATGACAATGAATACAATCTTTAACTTCGGCCATACAGCACCTCTCATTTTCTAATGCTTCTATCAGTATTTGTATTCTTTAATTATATTATCCGTGATAATTAATTAAAATTGATATAACTTATCAGATTTTTCCGGCTAATAACATTTTTCTATATCTTGATTTACTTACGTTTCTCTCGACATATTTTTACTACCGTCTCAACATGCCCTGTCCATGGGAACATGTCCACAGGCGTTGCCTCGATAAATTCGTAGCCCAAGCCTCCGAGGTATTTCACATCTCTTGCCAGGGTTGCGGGGTCGCAGGAGATATAGACTATCCTTGAGACCGATGCGTCCGCAAGGGCCTTAAGCAGGGCCTCATCACAACCTGCGCGAGGCGGGTCGAGAATCGCAACAAGATTTGCTTTCTCGTCAGTGCGTTCCTCTTCATCCGTCGAATCTCTCGAGTTCTTATTATTCTCTGCAAGCGCCTCCGCGAGCTTCGCCTCGGCCGTCCACGCCTCGCGCTCTTGCGACGCATCGCTACAGATTGGAAGCACCTCCTCCGCTTTTCCGCAAATATATCTGGCATTTACTATGCCATTGATTGTCGCATTTCTGTTAGCGTCAATGACAGCCTCTTTGACAAGCTCGATTCCGATGACTTGCTTTGCTCTGTCAGCCATGCTAAGGCCGATCGTTCCTATCCCGCAATAGATGTCGAGCAGAGTCTCCTCACCGCTGAGATTCGCATATTCTTCGGCCTTGTTATAGAGCTTGATCATCTGCTCGGTATTCACCTGATAGAATGATGGTGCGGAAATCTCGAAATTGAGTGTTCTCCCCTCTCCGTCCTCTTTATCGTCATCGAATTTTACAACATCTGTGATTGTTCTTTTGCCGGCTATAAGCTTATATTTTCCGTCAGTCAGGGCGTACACGCTCTCAAGGTAGCATGGGCACTCATCGTCGATTGCATAAATAAGCTCCTCAAGATATTTCACTTTGTCGGGCTTGCATTCGAGAATGACCATCACCTCGCCTGTGCCGTAGGCCGTCCTTACTATCACCTGCTTGATTTCACCTCGGTTGAAACGGCGAACGACCTCGGTCACCGCATCAGCGGACTCGCTTTGGAGCATGCACTCGTCGACATCAACTATAAGATGCGATTTGCGCTCGTAAAAACCGATGTAGGACTTTCTGGCACTTCCGTTCGCTCCGGCACTTTCGTTCGTTCTGGCCTTTCCGTTCTTTCCATCATGTCCGTCGCTTCCGCTCTTTGCAAAAGCAGGATATTCGCCCTTGTTCCTGTATTTATAAGGCTCATCCATTCCAATCGTCTCTCGGACCGTCGGCTCGTCGATTCCGCCGATTCTTTCGAGCTTATTTCTGACCTGCTTCTGCTTGAGCCTCAGTTGGGCAGAATAATCCATGTTCTGTAGAGCGCATCCACCACAGCGGTCCGCATATGGGCAGGCAGGCTCTATTCTGTCCTCCGATGGCTCTATCAAGCTGACCAGCTTCGCCTCGGCGTAATTCTTCTTGAGCTTCGTTACTTGCGCTTTGACTCTATCCCCTGGAATTGTATTTGGAACAAAGACCGCAAGCCCGTCTACTCTGCCAAGTCCCGCGCCTTCGGTTGTCACGTCTTCTATTATCGTTTCGAAAAAATCTCCCTTGTTCATTCTTGTGAGTTCTCCGTTATTTGCTCGGTTTTCTTGATCTTCGCGAAGTTTTTGCTACAGATTCTCCGCTATCTCCTTAATCTTTGCGAATCTCTTGCTGACGCCCGGCTTCTTGATCGGCTGGCTCAGCATTTCGCCTATATCCGAAAGCGATGCATCCGGATGCTCCATGCGAAGCTCCGCGACATCTTGAAGCTGAGCTGGAAGATAATCCCACTTGCCAGCGTCTTTGATCTTTCGTATCCACTTCTGCTGTTCTTCTGAAGCCGAAAGCGATTTGTCCAAATTCGCCGAGTCGCAATTCGCAAGCCTTTGTGCCGCGATTTTTCTCTCCTTGAGAGCCCTTATATTCTCGAACTCGAGAAGTGCCTCGTCTGCTCCCATAATGCCGAGCATGTCGCTGACATAGTCGCCTTTTTTTACATATACGACATGGTCCTCGTTTCTCTCGATATAATTAGCCGAAAGGTCAACGAAGCTCCCAAGAAGCTTCTTCAAGTCCATCGCAATTTGCCTGCTTTGAAGCACAAATTCAAGCTGGTAGCTTCGCTTCGGGTCGCTGATTGTTCCACAACCGAGGAAAATCCCCCTGACATAAGCCTTCTTGTCGCACTTCTTCGAGACTATCGGCGGATAGATTCCGTCGCTGAAGTAGTCGTTACCCTCGCGAATGAGTAGCAATCCCGTCTCCCTCAGAATCTGGGAGCTTTTCTCGTCGGGGCTGATTGTCAGATAATATCTGTATCCCCTTGTCTTTGATTTGCCCGGAGTCGTCGACTCTCCAACCTCAAGGCCGGCCGTGCTTCCGAAATATTCTTTGATCAGCTTCTTGTAATGCCTTGCGATTGCCGCATCCTCAGTGGAAGCCACGATTGTGAATCGCCCTCCTCCTGCCAATCTAAGAGATCCGGCAACCCGAAGGAAGCCGGATATTTCGGCCAGCATGCAACATTTCTTTGCTGGTTCTATTCTCGCTAATTCTTTTTTGACTTCTGATGAAAAAGACATTATTTACCTTTCGCCATGAGATCGACGTCACGATGTGTCACGCTCACCCTTATTCCCTTCTCGGTGAAAATTCTCGCAAGCTCGTTCGTCACTGCAACGCTTCTGTGATGTCCGCCCGTACAGCCTATCGAGACATTCAGATGATATTTACCCTCTTCGATATATCCAGGTATCATCTTCGTTACAATCTCAGGAAATTCCGCGAGAAAATCCTTCGCAAGCTCGGATTTGAGGACGTAATCCGCCACTTTCTTGTTGTTGCCCGAGAGCTTTCTGAGGCTTGGGACGTAATAAGGGTTAGGCAGAAATCTCATATCCATTATCAGGTCGGACTCAGTTGGAATTCCGTACTTGAAACCGAAAGACGTGATGTTGATGTGGAAGGACTTCTCGTCAAGACCTCCGAGTATCCTCTCGTTCAGCTCCTTATACAGATCTGCTACCTTAAGCCCTGTCGTATCTATGACATAATCGGATTTTTTTCTAATCGCCTTGAGTAGATCGCGCTCCTTCTCGATCGTCTCGTAAGTAGCCTTACCGCCTGTCATCGGATGGTTACGCCTTGTCTCACTGTATCTTTTTACAATGGTCGAAGCTGCCGCCTCTATGAAAACAACCTTGCACTCCAAGGAAGGTGTCGCACGAAGCTCATCGACGATGCTCTCGAGGCTATAGAAAAAATTCTTGCTTCGAATGTCGGTACCGAAGGCGAGCTTCTCGAACTCGTTTGAATTTGTGCTAAGGTCTATGAAATTCTTGATAAGAGCGGGTGGGATATTGTCTATGCAGTAATAGCCCTGGTCCTCGAACCAGTCAAGAGCTCTGGAGCGCCCTGCTCCGGAAAGACCTGTAACAAGTATAACTTCCATTATTTTCTCTCCTCAAGATTTACAATTCTTGATAAATCAAGCCCTGCCTCAATAGCCTTTGCCACGCTCGATACATAGCGTCCGACCTGACCCGGCTTGTGGGCGTCAGAGCCGATGATGAAGCTAACATCGTAGCCTGAAGCAAGCTTTATTTCGTCGACTGTCATATGCTTATGCTTTGCGTTAATTTCCATCAGCGTTCCAGTACTCTCGCACGCCTTGCAAAGCTCTACCATATCGAATGGGGCCTTGTCTCCAGGATGTGTGAGCACCTTGATATTGTTGTTGTGAAGTGCCCGAAGAGCAATCTCGGTATTGAATTCTCTAAGCTTCTCGATTTCGGACTGGCTCACTATTCCGCGTCCTGACATGAAATTCCTAAGCATCTTAGAGTGCGGTGTTCCGTAATGATAGCCCGCATTTACGAAATCAAAGAGCTCGAATTCCTCGTCCAGAAGGTCTGTTCCGTTCGGCGTATCCACGATGTCTGCCTCAACACCGAGTAGGACCTCGATGCCCGGATAGAGCTCTTTGGCTTCCTCGATTTCCTGTCGCATCTTTGGAATTTGCTTAATTCTCATTCCGTATACTTCATGTGGGCCGTGATCTGTAATTGCAATCGTCTCAAGGCCGAGTGCCACACCAGCAGCCACGTTCTCAAGTATGCTTCCCGTCGCATGAAGATATGGGCCAGCACACGAATAAGTGGTATGCGTATGAAGATCGTATTTGAGTCTGTATTTTCTTCTTATCTCTGTTGCGTCCATTTTTCTCTACTCAAGTTCTCCGATAATTCTAACTTCAGGCTCGAGCATAATTCCCGAATTCTCGAATACCTTCTGCTGAACGTATTTCATCAAATCCAGAACGTCCTTGCAGGTTGCTCCGCCTGTGTTGATGATAAAACCGCTGTGCTTTTCCGATACTTTCGCGCCACCGATTGCGTAACCCTTGAGGCCCGCAGACTCGATGAGGGCCGCCGCATATCCGCCGACAGGTCTTTTGAAGGTAGAGCCTGCGCTTGGGTACTGCACTGGTTGTTTCGCATTTCTTCTCGCGCTGAGCTCTGCAATTCTCGCAGAAATCGCTTCGCTGTCATCAGGCTCAAGCCCGAGCACTACGCTAAGGACGATATCTCCTGTTTCCTGGATAATGCTATGCCTGTATTCAAGTCTAAGCTCATCATTGCTAAGCTCCTTCACTTGGCTTCCGTCTAGGGACATAAGTCTTGCGCTTCGCACAACATCCTTCATCTCTCCGCCGTAAGCTCCCGCATTCATGAAGATGGCTCCGCCTATTGTGCCAGGAATACCGCTTGCAAATTCAAGTCCTGCAAGTCCACTTCGACATGCAAAAGCGCTCGTGCTGGATAGAAGCCTTCCTGCTCCAACCGTAATTTCATTTCCTTCGACGCTTATGTCGCTGAAAGCATCGCCGAGCTTTACTATAATGCCCCTGTATCCCTTGTCTGAAATGAGGAAGTTGGAGCCGTTTCCGATGATAAGATGATGGGCGTTGTTCTCGCAGGCAAGCCTAAGCACTGTTGCAAGCTCCTCTTCATTCATGACTGTCACGAATAAATCCGCAGGTCCTCCAATATTAAAGGAGGTATGCTCGCTCATAGGCTCGTTAACTCTGATTCTCTCTTTCGGAATAGCTTTCGATAAAAGCTCGTAGATTTGTTCCATCGTCTTCGTCTCTCTTGATTTCGTCTTATTTATTTTCTTATTTCTTATTTCTTACTTTCGCCCGCGTCTGATTTCTCGGTCGCGTCTGTTTCCACGCCCTCGTCCGTTTTCTCGGTCGCGTCTGATTTCACGTCCTCGCCCGTTTTCTCGCCCTCTTCCAACTTCTCGATTTTTCCGAGGATTTCCTTGAACGACTTCTTCTGCTTCTTCTGCTTAGGCGGTTTACTGGTCGCAATCTCATCCATATCTATCTTGTACGGATCGAGGTTGTAATAATCCATTGTGGCTAATTTCTTGTCCTTCGCCTTGAGCTTGCTTATTGCCATCTTGTCTACATATCTGTAAATAAGCGCAAAGACAGGCGTTCCGAAGCACATTCCCATGAAGCCGAAAAGGCCTCCGCCGATAAGTACCGCAACGAGCGTCCAGAAACTGCTGATGCCGATTGCGTCTCCTACAACCTTAGGTCCGATTACGTTTCCATCAAGTTGCTGAATGATGATGATAATTATTATGAAATAGAAGCACTGTGTCGGATCCTCGAGCAGTAGCATCAGCGCCGCAGGAATTGCGCCCATAAAAGGTCCGAAGAACGGTATTACATTCGTCACTCCGACAATTACAGATATCATAGGTGCGAACGAAATGTTGAATATAAGCAGAACTATATATGTCAGAACTCCGATTATAGCACTGTCTATAATTCGTCCTACGATATATCCGATGAAGGTCTCGTTGAAAATGCTTACGAATTCATAGATACCCTCGCTTCTCTTCTCTGAACAGCACGCTGCCACAAGCTTTCTTCCGATTGCAAAAATATGCTCTTTGTTGTTCAGAAGGTAGAGCATGATGAGAAGTCCCATCAGAAACTCGAATGTCACGTTGAACACAGAGACGATTCCGTTCGAAATTGCAGTTATCAGCGAAGTCGCATTGCTGTTATTTAGAACATTTGTCTGAAGCCACTCATATAACTCCATAACTCCCTTGTCCGCGAAATCCGTCACCGACCTCTGAAGAGCAGGGAATCTTGCAAGCGATGTGGTAGCCCAATCTGTCAACTGATTGATCTTGTCCGGCAGACTGCTGATGAAACTTCCGGAACCTTCTATCAATTTAGGAAGTACCGAATATACGAGTAGAGCCACAACTCCTATCACCACAAAGAAAACCACTATGCTCGCGATTGTTTTTGAAATCATAAGAGCTGTTCTATTCTCCTGCGCATGATCTCTACTCTCGTGCTCTTCTGTTTTGGCAGAAGCAGTACTTAGATCGGCGTAGCCCGGAATATGTGGCTTAAGCCCTGCAGTCAGCCTCTTGTATATCCTTACTACAATCCAGTTGAAGAGTGGGCAAGTCAGGAATGCCAGAATAATTCCAACATAGAAAGGCATAAGCGTATCGTTGATCTTGTCGAAGCCTATGCTGATCTTCGAATTCTCAATCCAGTTATTGAAGACGATAAGGATTATGCCCGTTATCAGAATGATTGATGCAGCCTTCACATATGAACTGCTGAAAAATTTCTTAAACACGTTTCTTTTCTCCTGTCAGATTTTTTCACTTAGCCAGATTATACTATTCCTTGGTCAGAATAATATTTCTCAGCTAGAATTTTATTTCAAAATTAGCCAGAAAAATTCGCATTTCGGACTAATTTAATCATTGTTTTATCACTTATATATTGTATATTATATTATTGAATAAATCAATTTGAAGCATGCATCCAGTAGTAGTATGCTTGCCTCAGCCTGATAGAAATTTCAACGAATTTTCGATGAATTATTCGATGAAATTTTGTTTGATTTACTCAATGTATTATAAGACTGTGTATTTTTTCAAGGAGGATTATTAAATGAGATTAGATGCAACAGGGCTTGCCTGCCCTAAGCCTGTAATCATGGCAAAAAAAGAGCTCGATAACAATGTTCAGGACCTCGAAATTATCGTAGATGGTCAGACTCAGATTGACAACCTTGCAAGACTCGGAGACAGTGTCGGAAGAGCCATTACAAGTGAGCCTTTCGAAGATCGTTTTCTTGTAAAATTCGCTAACGGAGACACCAAGACTGCCGATGCTTGCGGAGCTTTTGGTGTAGTCAACGATAGCTATGCAGTATTTTTCAACAAGGAAATCCTCGGCGCAGGAGACCCTGAGCTTGGACAGAACCTCGCAAAAATGGCAATCTTCACTCTCAGCGAGGGCGATAAGGTTCCAGACTATGTTCTCTTCATGAACGGCGGAGTTAAGCTGACTTGCGGAGTTGTTCCTCAGATTGTTGAGGATCTCCAGAAGCTCATCGACAAGGGAACCAAGGTTCTCGTATGCGGAACTTGCCTCAACTTCTACGGCATCAAGGACGACCTCAAGGTTGGAACAGTAAGCAATATGTACGATATTCTCGGCGCAATGCAGAGCGTTGGAAAGGTAATTACACTGTAAAATGTCAGAAGAATATTATCTCATCACATTTGAAAACACTCATTCGGCAATTGCGACAGAGAAACTTCTCGCAGAGGCAGAGGTCAGGGTCATGCCGGTGCCCCGCTTCATCTCAGCAAGCTGTGGCATTTCGGTTCGGATTAAGCCGGAGTGCTTCGAGCTTGCAGAGGAAATTTTCCATAGGGACAGCAAGCTCAAACCCGACGAGTATGCGCTCTATCACGTCATCAAGGATGATGAATCCGACGATGTTAAATGTGATAAGCTGAGCTAAGAACAAAAGACTGCAGGACGAATAATTCCCCTGCAGTCTTTTTTTCTCTTATTTCTTCTTATTTTGCTTATTGTATCTGAGGCAATCTGCTTATTCAATTGCCTTGAGCACATAGCTTGTAACAAATCGTCTGCCCCACTGGCACGATTCTTCGTAACTGTGCATCCAAAGGTCGAGGTCATCGCCTTTAATTCCAGAACCGCAGTCATTTGCAACCGCTGCGCCATAGCCCTCAACCCAAATAAGCGTTCCGTATGGAATAATGCTTGGGTCAACCGCGCAGGTTCCGTACACGCATCTACCGCCTGCTGCACCTCTCGCATTATCGCCCATCCAGTATGCGGTCGTGTTCGCCGTAAAAGTGCGGGTCGCTTCGTATTTACCGCTGTGTCCTGTAAGCGATGTTCCGAGTCTAAGGGTATTGTCCACAGGCTCTGTGATCCATTTCTTGACAGTTCTTTCGGTTCCTTCAAACTCGCCGTTCACATAAGTCGTCGTATATTTGAAATAACCTTCGCCTGCCTTACCCTCTGTTACCTCCTGCTTTCCTGATTCAAGAGATGGGTCGAGAATAACATAATTCTTAGGCTGTTCCTCTTCCTTCTTAACCTCAACAGTCGTTGTTACCCTGTCGACAACAATCTTCGTGTCCACTGTCACGGTCTCATCGATTCCCGGACTGATCCTGTCCTGCTTGGTGTATGAAATATTATTCATGACAAGATTGTCCTTTACCGTTCCCGGTATCAGCCAGAATTCGCTTTCAGTTCCGCCGATTAATGCCGTCGACTTCTCTGCCTCGAGAACGCGAATCGTGTCGCCGTTTCTGATGACAGTTCCCTCGCAAGGAGTGATGAAGACCTTATCTGAATATTCGAAGGAGGCCGCCTCTATTACCTCGCTTGGCTCAGTGGCCCTTGTCTCAACCGTCTCGGTCTCGGTCCCCGCAAAAGTCACGTATTCAATCGTGACGGTCTGCGGAATTGCGTACGATATCGATTCTATTGCTATTACAAGTAGCGCGAGCAGTATCGTAAAGCCCAGCACCGCGTTGTTTCTGTTTTTCCTGAAGAAACGGCCGATGAACGTCTTAGATTTCTTCGCAAAAAATTCGTCTTCCTTCTCGAAAATCCAAGGCTTCTTGTAGTCATCGATCGGCGGTACCGGAAGGGGCGTTTCTTCAAGCTCTGCCTCAACAACAACCGGGAGCTCGATCTCTGCCTCGGCCTCGGCAACGACTGCGACCTCGGCCTCTTCATCGGCGACGCTTCCGGCCTCTTCGTCAGTCGTGGTCTCAACTTCTGCCTCCGGCTCCTTGCCTGCCTCGGTCTCAAGCTCTGCCTCAACAACGACCGGGAGCTCGATCTCTGCCTCAACCTCTTCATCAGCCACGACTGCGACCTCGGCCTCCATCTCGGCCTCGATTTCCTCGATTTCCTCGTCGAAGACTATCTCCGCGATATCGAGAAACCTCGGATCCGCCTCGATTATCTCTTTAATTTTCTCTTCAATTCGCTTTTTTTCTTTATCCATTCGAACCTCGTTTGGGGGTTAATGATTTGCTATGCTATTATACCACAGACCTGCGATTTTCTAGTTCCCTTTTGACAGCCTCGAAGTAAGCCCTGTTCACCGGATACTTAAATATGATAATCGAAACAAGTATCATACAAAGCCCTGGAATCAGGGAGAAGCTGTTTGATATCCATAATGACGCCGTCGCGCTTTGAACAGCGGAACCGCTTTGGAAGCCTGCAAAATCCAGAATTATTCCAAGTAACTGTGCGCCGATTGCCGTCGAAAGCGACTCCGACAGAGCCTGCAGTGAGATAAGCTGTCCCGCATGTCTTGCTCCCGATTCAAGCTCCTCAACCTCGCACAGATCATAAAGGAGAGATGGCATTAACTGCCAATAGCTTGTGTTCGCAATAACATAAGCCAAGCTGATTCCATATGCCCATGCAAGATTTGCTTCTCCTGCGAAGCGCCCAATTACAAGAAGAATTCCGCCGATGGCCATTCCACCCACGAAAACATTTTTCTTATCTATCCTTTTGCATATCCTAGACACGAACGGTGTCAGCGTTACACCCAAGACGATAATCGCCACAAGAATAAGCGTAATCTCGTTAGACGACAGTCCAAGGTTATATGTAAAATAGTAAATTCTGTCCGACATGAAGAAAGTATCGGCAATCAGATAGAGAAGGCTCGCTCCGACAACCTCTCTGACTGGCTTCAGCTTGAGTATCATCATATACTCGGATACGATATTTTTGAAAATGCCAAGCCCAAGATGCGGTATGCGAAGCGGAATTTTCTCCGAGCTGTCGTCTTCTTTAATATTAAATGCACAGACGATAAGCGAAAGCCCCGCTACGAAGCCTATTCCAAAGGCCGTCAGCGACCAAGCTTTTTCCATGGCAAGGCCCGCCCGCTCGAGCAAGCCGACGCAGAACGAAGGCATTACCATTCCAAGCGCCATTCCGACCTGATTGAAGACATACGCATACGAGCGAAGCGTGGTTCTCTCGTTGTAGTCGTCCGTAAGATCCGAGCCCCATGCCATGTATGGCACGAAGAAGCTCGAGAAGGTCTGCCAGAACAAGAGAGTTGCCACAAGATAAAATACTACCTTTGTGCCATAGCTTGCTGAAATCGGCGTAAAAAGCAGTCCTGTAAAGAGCATCACAGGAAGGCTCGCCATAGCAAGATACGGCTTTCTTTTTCCGTAACGCGACGTTGTTTTGTCCGATAAATATGCGACAACAGGTCCGCAGAGCACTTCCCAAATTGAGCCGAGCGCAACAATAAGGCCCGCAGTGAGCGGTCTTATGCCAATAACCGATGTTAAGAAAAACAGCAGAAATGTACTTGCCAAAGTGTACATTGTATTATCTGCTGTTCCACCGATTCCGTATGCTAATTTCGTCTTGAATTTCAATTTCATATTTCGTTTCTGCCCTCGAGAGCCTTGAGCAGAGTTACCTCGTCAGCATATTCAAGATCTCCGCCTACAGGAATTCCGTGAGCAATTCTGCTTACCTTGATTCCTGCCGGCTTAATCAGTCTCGAAATAAGCATTGCTGTTGCCTCGCCCTCGATTGTCGGGTTGGTTGCAATAATAATTTCTTGAACCTCTTCATTTCCCTGCAGTCTCGTAATCAGCGACTTCAGGTTGATGTCGTTAGGCCCTATGCCGTCCACAGGTGAAATCGCACCATGCAGAACATGGTAAAGCCCGTTGTATTCTCTGACTCTTTCCATTGCGACCACATCCTGCGGTGTTTCGACAACGCAAATCAGCGACCTGTCGCGAGCCTCGTCACTGCAAATCCGACACGGATCTTGATCTGTAAGGTTCCCGCAAACAGAGCAATAATGCAGATTCTTTTTCGCATTTGTGATAGCTGATGCCAGCGCTTCGACATCCTTTTCTTCCATAGAAAGAATAAAAAAGGCCAGCCGTGTTGCAGTCTTTCCACCAATGCCTGGAAGCTTCGACAGCTCGTTTATTAATTTATTTAATGCGTTCGGATACTGTCTCATTTGTGCAAAATTTCTTGTTTATCCTTGAAAAAATTCTTGTCGATTCTTGGCAATTCTTGGCGATTCTTCCCAAGATTGCCCTTGGGAAAAACCACTAAAGGCCGAATCCCATTCCTCCGCCGAGTCCGCCTGTAATTCTGCTCATCTCTTCCTCGGCGATAGCGTCAACCTGTCTCATTGCCTCATTTACTGCCGCAATGATAAGGTCCTGAAGCATTTCAACATCATCTGGATCTACTACATCCTTGTCGATTACAAGCTTAGTAATCTCCTTGTTGCCGTTAACGGTTACTTCGATTGCTCCACCGCCTGCAGTGGTTGTTGTCTCCTTCTCTGCAAGCTCTGCCTGGAGCTTCTCCATTTCTGTCTGCATTCTCATAGCCTGCTTGAGCTGAGTCTGCATATCTGGCTGTTTCATCTTAGGCTTCTTTCCTGCCTTCATTCCCTTACCCATTCTTAAATCTCCTTATATAAATTCTTTATTATTAATCACATTATCGTCTCTGAAATGAATCGTAGTCCTGATATCAATCTCGGTTTCGATATAATTTCCTGTTCAATATTATTCCTAGTTCGTTCTCTATTCCGAAATCAATTATCTGAGATGCTGACTTCAATGCCGAACATACTTCCGAGATCGCTTGCAAGCTCCTCTGCCAAATCCTCATCGCCTTCTATATTCCAAGCATTCTGCGTTCTTGGCTCATCAGCCTGAGAATCTGCCTCAGCCTGAGAGCCCGCATAAGCTTCGGATTCAGCTTCAGCCTCTGCCTGAGCATCAATTTCAGCCTCAAATTCAGCTTGAGCTTCTGCATTAGCCTCGGCTTGCAAATCTTCTTGTAAAAAAGATTGAGCCCCTCTCTGCTCATCAGCTTGCGACTCAGCTCGGGAATCTGCGTGCGCCTCTCTGTGAAGCTCGCCTCTGGAATCTGCATGCGGATTTCCATGAAACTCGGCTCTTGAATTTGCCTGCGACTCGCCGTGCATCTCAGCCTCAATATCGCCGGCTACCATGCTGACATATACGTTCGACCCGAACATAGCCTTAGCGCAGTTGTTAATCTCATCCTGGAAATTCTTCGTAAATGAGAGCTTGCTCTTCTTGACTACTACCACGAGCTCATCGCCATTGAAGCTCCTAGCCATTGAGTTCGGAACAACTATGGATGCAAAGCTTGGCTGACCTTTCGAAAGCTCCGCAGATATCCTTGCCCACATATCCTGTGCGCCTCTTGCCACTGCGTGTGGCTTTGAAGCGTTGCTCGAAGCATTTCTCGATGTGTTATTCGAAGCACTGCTCGATACCGCACTCGCTGAGCTTGGCTGACCTGAATTGCTTGCCTGTCTTGTTGTGCTTGGCTGTCTTGACGCACTTGACGAATTCGAAGTTCTTG
>CAVAIH010000007.1:0-25522 GCA_963588675.1 Sphaerochaetaceae bacterium
CAACGAAGCGAGAGCGTGCCATCAAGCATTATGAGTCGCGCTCCTGCATCAGCTACGTCGGCAACGAAGCGAGAGCGTGCCATCAAGCATTATGAGTCGCGCTCCTGCATCAGCTACGTCGGCAACGAAGCGAGAGCGTGCCGGCAAGCACCCTAGGTCGCGCTCTCTATAGGTCGAAGATCGAGATTTGCGCGCTCTCAGGCAGATCGGTAAAGAGCCCGTGCTTCCTAAGCTCATCGATATTCGTCTGCGTAAGCTTAGTTCTCCTGCGCACATCATCTATCGTAACGAAAGGCTTTTCCATATACGCGGTCTGAATCGATTCAGCCGCAGTCCTTCCTACCCCATCTACTGCCATGTAAGGAGGAAGCACTTTTCCATCCTTAACGAGGAATTTGCATGGGTCTGATTCACCGAGAATCGGTTCGCAGAATTCATATCCTCTTGAAAGCATTTCATAGATTACTTCATATACGATTGCATTTGATTCCTGCTTCGCTGTTGGCTTGTCGCTAGAAGAATTGATCATACTCCAGCGCTTGAGAACGGCTTCTGCATCCTCGGAAATGCATTCGGCATTAAAGGCATCTATCTTCGATGTGAAATATGCAGCATAGAATTCTGCAGGATAGTATACCTTGTACCAGGCCATTCTTATCGACATCATTACATAAGCTGATGCGTGAGCCCTTGGGAAGAGGTATTCAAGCGTCTCGCAGGATTTGATATACCATGCAGGAACATCATGCTCCTTCATCATATTAAGTTGCTCATCTGAAAGCTGTCTGTTCTTACGGACAGTCTCCATGATTTTGAAGGCATCCCTGTTAGGCACACCCTTGAGTATCAAATAGTTCATAATATCATCTCTGGACGATATTACTTCATCAATCGTTGCAACCTTATTTCGAATAAGATCCTGGGCATTTCCTGTCCATACAGCCGTACCGTGTGAGAAGCCTGACATCTTGATCAGCGCAGAGACGGTAGTCGGCTTAATATCATCAAGCATCTGCCTTGTGAAATTCGTTCCAAATTCTGGAATTGCATAAGTTCCGTGGGTGAATTTGTAATCAGGATTCTTAATTTCAAGAGCATCAAGCGATGTGAAAATCGACAGCGTTTTCTTATCCCCAAGATTAATAGTCATAGGATCAACGCCTGTCATATCCTGCAAATGTCTCACCATCTGTGGCACATCATGCCCGAGAATATCAAGCTTCAGAAGGTTGTTATCTATCTTGTGGTAATCAAAATGAGTCGTGATTACGTCGACCTCTCTCTTATTTGCAGGCTTCTGTATAGGGCAAAATTCAAAAATCTCATGGTCGTCCGGTACGATTATGATTCCGCCAGGATGCTGGCCTGTTGTTCTCTTTACACCAGTGCATCCCTTTGCATACAGATCCATATCGCTCTTGCTTATATTGATATTCGCTTCTTCGAAGTAGTGCTTAACATAGCCGTAAGCTGTTTTCTCTTGAATCGTGGATACCGTTCCAGCCTTGAAAACATTCTTTTCTCCGAAGATTTCTCCGACATACTTGTGCGCTGTTGGCTGATACTCTCCGGCAAAATTCAGGTCTATATCAGGCTCCTTGTTTCCGTCGAAGCCAAGGAATGTCGCAAAAGGTATGTTGAGGCCGTCCTTAACAAGCGCCGTTCCGCACTTAGGGCAGTTCTTGTCAGGTAGGTCGAAACCGCAGTCGTATTTGTCAATCTGCTTCTCAAATTCAAGATATTTGCACTTAGGACATCTGTAATGAGGCGGAAGCGGATTTACTTCCGTGATGCCGGCCATAGTAGCTGCAAAAGAAGATCCGACAGATCCCCTGCTACCTACAAGATACCCGTCTTGATTTGATTTTTGTACAAGCATCTGCGCCGCAACATACATCACAGCATATCCTTCTTTGATAATAGGGCCGAGCTCTGCCTTAAGCCTTTCTTCAATCACAGCAGGAAGTGGATCGCCGTACAATTCATGCGCCTTGTCATAACAGCTCTTGCGAAGTCTCTCTTCAGCGCCATCAATTTTAGGAGGATATTTTCCCTTAGGCACAGGCATGAATTCCTCTGTCATGTCTGCGATTTTATTTGTATTGTCGATTACTATTTCCTTAGCCCTGTCGCCAAGGTAGGAGAATTCCTCCATCATCTCGTCTGTGGTTCTCATATACAGGCAGTCGGATTCCGTATCAGTAAAGCCGATACCTTTCATGATGATATTTCTGTAAATGGCAGCATCTGGGCTTGGATAGTGCGAGTCTGTCGTCGCGCAGACAAGCTTGCCGAGTCTGTCTCCGCAGGCAACGATTCTGAGATTATTGTCAATAAGATCCTGCTTGCCTGACACAATGCCATCTCTTATCATGAATTCATTATTTCCAAGAGGCTGGATTTCGAGGTAGTCATAATAGGATGCGATTCTGTCAAGTTCCTCATCACTTGCTCCTCTTTCAACAGCCTTATATACCTCGCCTGCCTCACATGCACTGCCGATAATCAAGCCCTCTCTGTGGGCATCGATAACAGAGCGCGGAAGGCGCGGTTTTCTGTAAAAATAATCAATATGGGAATAAGAAACGAGCTTATAAAGGTTCATAAGTCCTGTCGTATTCTTAGCAAGCAAAATGATATGATAAGTTCCGTTCTTCTTTATATCGATATTGCCGTTCTCGTCACAAGCATCCTCGTCCGGATAAAGATAACCCTCAAGGCCGTAGATAACCTTAATATCCTGGCCCTTTTCCTTGAGAGCCTTTGCTGCCATTGCCGCGTCCGGGAAAGCCTGAACAACACCATGGTCGGTAATTGCAACAGCCTTCTGTCCCCATCGAGCTGCAGTTTTAACCACATCAGCTATCTCGTTGAAGCCGTCATTATCGCTCATCTTGGTATGAATGTGAAGTTCAACTCTTCGTCCGTCAGGATAAGTGTCCATCTTCAATTCTCTCTCGGCATGCTTAATTGCATTTACCATCATGACCGTTTCTCTTGCATATGAATCATTTTCGATTCTTCCGCATAGGCTGATATAATCTCCGACTGACAGAGCCTTTGTCAGATCGGCATATTCCTTCTCGTTCATGAATTTTTTTATCGCAAAAGCCTTGTTATGATTTGCAATTATTCCGAGCATCAGCACAGTGCTCTTCTTGCTGGTGATTGGACGTGATTCAAGCTGGATAAGTTCTCCCTCGAGAACCACTGTATTCCTCGACCCTGCAAGCTCATGCGCCTCTGAGAAGCTTATAGGCTTGGCATCGAAATTCTTTCCGAGAACAAGGTCTGCGTCACTTCTAAGAACTGCCTTTTTCTTGACCTGAGTCTCGCTTATTCCCTCATAGATATACGTTGGCTTAATTCGTCTAACGGACTTGAATTTGTTAAGGAGCCTGTCGCACATAAGCTTCTCGTACTGCAGTGGCATAACGAAATTAAGCTTGATATCGACGTTCGTTATCAAGCTCATTTTCTGAATATCTATTCTCGAAAATGAAATACTTATATCCTTTTCCTTCATTCCCGAGGCTTTTTCAAGTTCCTCTATGCTCAAAATCTCTGCAGGAATATTAATCATTTGCTACTAACTCCAATAAGCTGTCTATCAATTTGTCTTCCGGTACTTTTTTGATTATTTCTCCATGTGCAAAAACAAGGCCTTCTCCTGTTCCGCCTGCGATTCCGTAATCAGCTTCTCTTGATTCGCCAGGTCCGTTAACCGCACATCCCATAACCGCTATCTTAAGTGGTCTTAAGCCCTTGCTCTGTCTTTCGACAGCGACAGGCTCAAGCCTTCTTTCGGCCTCATTTGCAAGTCCTATAAGGTCGATTTCTGTTCTTCCGCAGGTCGGACAAGAAACGATTTCAATTGCCTTTGTCCTTAATCCGACTGTCTCAAGAATTCTTCTTGCCATATATACTTCGTTAACAGGATTATCCGTAAGGGATACTCTCATCGTATCTCCTATTCCAGCAAGCAGAAGGCTTCCGATTCCGACAGCGGACTTAAGCTTGCCATTTGCAGGTGTCCCAGATTCTGTAATGCCGATGTGTATTGGATAATCCGTCATCTGCTTAAGAAGAATATGCGCGTCATAATTCATCTTTACATCTGATGATTTGATGGAAACGACAAGCTGGTCGTAGCCTAAGCTCTCAACGCTCTTAAGCATGTTAACACCGCTCTTAGCCAATCCCTCTGCCGTAACTCCGCCGTACTCTGCGAGTATGTCCTTCTCGAGCGAGCCTGAATTGACGCCGACACGAATCGGAATTTGTCTTGCTTTGGCGGATTCTACAACCTTTCTGACATTCTCTATGCTTCCGATATTTCCTGGATTGATTCTGACTTTGTCTGCTCCAGCGTCAATTGCGGCAAGCGCAAGTCTGTAATCGAAGTGGATGTCTGCTACAAGCGGAGTCTTTGTACGCTTCTTTGCCATGCCAAAGGATTCAGCCGACTGCATATCGGGAATTGCGACTCTTACAATATCGCATCCAGCGTCCGAAAGCTCGTTAATCTGCCTTACAAGGGCGTCTGTATCTCTTGTATCGACATTTGTCATCGATTGAATTGAAACGGGAGCCCCTCCACCTATGAGTACTCCCCCGCAGTTAACCTGTTTAGTCATTTTTGTCACCTAATTTTTCCACTTGAGTATTGTTCTGCCTGAATTTTCTCGCTTGAATAAGTTTGAATAATTCCGCAATTAGAAAAGCTTCATAATATCATTAAATGTCAAGTAAATTATAAGAGCGAACAATGCCATCATTCCGATAAAGTGAATTATCGCTTCGGCGTTGTCAGATATGGCATTACCCGTAAATCTTCTTATAATTACAAAGAGTATCCTTCCTCCGTCAAGCGCCGGGAACGGCAGAATATTTATGATCGCAAGGTTCAGACTCATGAGCCCAAGAAGAAGCATATAATTCATGAATCCGACATCCTTTGCATCGTCAACAAGCTTGACAATGCCAACCGGCCCTGCCATATCATCCGTTGAGACCTGCCCCTGGAAAAGCATCTTGAATGACTGAAGTAGCGCGGTATTCATCGCCCATGCCGTTCTGATGCCGTATCTTGTGCAGTCGATCGGATTTCTTGTCGATTTCATCGTGATTCCGATAAGGTAGCGCTGATTCTCTTCGCTGTACTCAGGAGTAATAAAATACGTATGTTCTACTCCGTCCTTTGATACGGTAAGCTCTAGGATATCGCCCGCTTCATACTCGCTTATGGCTTGGCTCAGTACCGACCAGTCAGAGGATTTGACATTATCTACCTGAATCAGTCTTTGCCCTGAAGTAATTCCTGCCGTTTCAGCAGGTGAATTTGGCGTAATGCTTGCAATTTCGTTAGTCGGTACGGTCCTTATCATCATGCAAATTGTGAAGATAAGTATAGCAATAAGCACATTCATTACGACGCCGGCCACAAGAATCGCGATTTTCTGCAAAGGCTTCTTGTTGTTGAAAGACCTTGGGTTGTCCGTCTTTTCCTCGTCCTCTCCTTCCATAGCGCAGTATCCGCCAATAGGGAAAAGCCTAAAGGAATATAAAGTATCGCCCTTTTGCTTTTGAAAAAGCAGTGGCCCCATGCCGACAGAAAATTCATTTACCTGGACATCACAAAGCTTGGCGACAATCAAGTGCCCCAGCTCGTGTGGTATTACCAGTATTAGAATCATTACTATGAATAATATTGCTGTCAACATATTCTATCTCGCTAATTATCTTGCTAACTGCCTTGCAATTATCTCGCTAAGCTTCTGCCTAAATATCTAAATATCTAAATATCTAAATATCTAACTATCTCGCTAACTGCCTTGCGACCCGCCTTGCTTCAGCATCAATTTCAATGATGTCGGATACAGTATTAGGCTCGAAAGGCTTGTGCATTTCAAGAACCTTCGCAATTGTATCCTGAATGTCCGTAAATTTAATCTTGCCAGCAAGGAACATCGCAACAAGTTCCTCGTTAGCTCCGTTAAGAGTTGCGCAATAGCTCTTGCCCTCTTTAAGCGCATAATAGGCCATATCGATAGTCTTGAAGACTTCTCTGTCAGGCTTCTCGAAGTGCAAGTCACTTGCTATATCGAAAAAATCAAGGCTGTCGCCTTTATATTCGAGCCTGTTCGGATAGTTAAAGGCAAGGCTTATCGGTATTCTCATGTCCGGAAGGCCGAGCTGTGCTATTACCGATGTATCGCAAAATTCCACCATCGAGTGGACTATGCTCTGAGGATGCACGAGTATCTCGATCTGTTCCGGATCTACATCAAAGAGCCATTTAGCCTCTATTACTTCAAGCCCCTTGTTCATCATGCTTGCTGAATCAATGGTAATCTTTGATCCCATCGACCACTTCGGATGATTAAGAGCCTGCTCTATGCTTACATTCTCAAGCTCTTTTAGGCTTTTCCCGCGAAAAGGACCGCCTGATGCTGTGAGAAGCACTCTCTTGATTCTCTGCCCACGGTTGCCCTCAAGGCACTGGAAAATAGCCGAATGCTCGCTGTCGACAGGAAGGAGCTTAACGTTTTTTTCCTTGCAAAGATCAGTCACAAGTCTACCGCCTGTGACAAGTGTCTCCTTATTTGCGAGCGCTATGTCCCTACCGCATTCGATTGCAGTATATGTAGGCTTAAGACCGCTTATTCCCATAAGGGAGCTGAGGACAAGGTCGCAGTTCATCTTTGCAATCTCAACAAGTCCATCCTCGCCGTAATATACATCTAATTGCGGAAATTCTGCCTTCACCCTCTTTGCCGACTCCTCGTCTCCGACGCAGACAGCCTCAGGCTCGAATTCCTTAATCTGTACAATAAGGCTGTCCACCCTACTTCTACAAGTAAGGCCGACAGCTTTGAACTTATCTGTATTGTCTCTGATAATGTCGAGAGCCTGTGTTCCTATCGAACCCGTGCTCCCAAGTATAAGTATTCTTTTCATAATCTATAATTCTTTATATAGACTACGATATCATCACCATAGTCTATAGTATCCCTTGATACTGTGAAAGTATAATGACAAATATGTAGACGAAAGGTGCAGTGAATATTACACTGTCGAATCTATCCATAATTCCGCCATGTCCAGGAATCAGAGTGCCGTAGTCCTTGATTCCCATTTTGCGCTTAAATGCTGATGCAGTAAGATCTCCGCACTGCGAAATTCCTCCACAGACAGCACCGATAATGAAGAACTTAATCAAAATCGCAATGCCAAAGCCGTCGATAATTCCGCCGAAAATTGCGCAGATAATTCCAGCTCCGACAAGACCGCCAACAGCGCCCTCTATTGTCTTCTTAGGGCTTAGAACAGGTGCGAGCTTGTGCTTTCCTATAAGATATCCTGTGAAATAAGCCATTATGTCCGAGCCGAATGATGCAAGAACTACTATCCATACCATGTAGTGCATCTTGACATCAATCAGTACGATGAAGTATGAGAAAAATACTACATAGCAAAGTCCGATAGTCGTGCATACAGCGTCGTAAGGGCCTCTCTCATTTATCTTCCATCCGTACATTAGTGAGGTTGCAAAAGCAACGATGAGCCAGATGATTGCCCAATAATTGAGGAAATCTTCGTTATTTGTAAGGACGAAGCAAATATGTCCGATATAAAGAATTGATATCAGCACGTAAGCCAGCGTCTTGCCAGGCTTCACGCCAAGAGCCTCAAAGCCGTTATAGAATTCTTTAATGCCGATAAATGCAATGCAAGCTGTGATTGCAATTAAAGGATATGAGCCAACATAGAGCACCAGAAGAAGCGGTGCCATGCATATTCCTGCTATTACTCTTGTCTTCATTATTTGTCGTCCTCTTCTCTCCCGCCGAAGCGTCTTTTGCGATGTGTGTACTGTTCTATCATCTTAGCGTATTCTTCGGGGGTAAAATCCGGCCATAGTGTATCGGTGAACATCAGCTCACTGTATGCGCCCTGCCATACAAGAAAATTCGAGGTTCTCTCCTCGCCACTTGTCCTGATAATAAGATCAGGATCGGGTATATCAAGGTGCTCTGCTCCCGAATATAAATATCTGCCGATATCCCCTTCTGTTATATCCGTAGGGTCCTCGCCAGCCTCAATCTTGGCAGACACAAGTTCCTTGACGGATTTAACAATCTCGTCTCTTCCGCCATAATTCAGAGCTATATTAAATATAAGCCCGTCATTTCCTGCAGTCGATGCCAGTAGCTTATCTATTGAATCGACGGATTCTTTAGGGAGCATATCATATTCACCCATTATGTTGATATGAACATTATTCTCGTTAAGCTCGTCAAGCTCTGACTTAACGTATTTAACTATCAGCTTGAAAATTCCGCTGACTTCCTGAGCGCTTCTCTTCCAGTTCTCGGTCGAAAAAGCATATACGGTCAGATACTTGATTCCCAGCTTCGATGTTGCTGTTACAATCTGCTTCATGGACTGCATTCCAGCATTATGTCCCATAACCCTTGGCACGCCGTGAGCCTTAGCCCATCTTCCGTTGCCATCCATGATTATTCCGACATGTGTAGGCACATTTAATAATTCTGACATAATTTACTCCATATATAGCAAGGCGTGACTTAAAGCCACGCGCTAATGCCATTTATACTTCCATGATTTCCTTGTTCTTAACTACGACAATATCGTCGATGTTCTTAACTGCCTTGTCGATAGCCTTCTGAGTATCGTCGAGCGACTTCTTCATATCGTCCTCGGTGATTTCTCCGTCCTTTTCCTGCTTCTTGAGGTCTTCGTTAATCTCTCTTCTCAGATTACGAACGGCTACCTTTGCGTCCTCGCCGTATTTCTTGACGGTCTTCTGAAGTTCTTTACGTCTCTCCTCTGTGAGCTGTGGAATTACGAGCCTTATGTTCTTGCCGTCATTTGTAGGGTTGATGCCGATATTTGCGACGTTGATTCCCTTCTCGATATCTCCGATTGCCTTAGGGTCAAAAGGTGTAACAAGAAGAGTTCTTGGGTCCGGCACCGAGATATTAGCCAGAGCCTTAAGTGGTGTAGCTACGCCGTAATATTCAACGCTTACCTTGTCGAGCAGTGCAGGGTTCGCTCTGCCAGCTCTTACGGTATTGAGATTCTCCTTCAGAACCTCGTAGGTCTTCTCAATTCTCTCGTCGAGGGATTTCTTTGCCATGTTTTCCTCCTTAATAGCTTGAATGAAAATTTGTTGTTATATAAAAATGCGATTAAAGTTCATGTCTATCTTGTCTATCTTACTTAATCATGTTATTGAATCAAAGTTCCGACATTCTCTCCGCTTACGACTCTCATCAGATTGCCTTCCTTAGCAAGTGCAAAAACATATATTCTTGTTCCGGTGTCCTTGCAAAGCGTTGCGGCTGTAAGGTCCATAACCTTCAAGTCCTTCTCGATTAAATCCATATAAGTCAGTTCATCGTATTTAACTGCATTAGGATCGACATTAGGGTCTGCTGAATATACTGCATCTACATTCTTTGCGAGAAGAAGCACATCTGCGCCGATTTCAGCTGCACGAAGAGCCGCTGTCGTATCTGTTGTAAAGAATGGGCTTCCTGTTCCGCCTCCGAAAATTACGACCTTGCCCTCGTTAAGATAATCAAGGGCCTTGCGTCTTGCATATCCCTCAGCCATATCGCGGATTTCGATGGCTGTCATGACCTTTGCAGGACATCCGACCGACAGAAGAGCATCCTGTAGCGCAAGAGCATTCATAACAGTTGCAAGCATTCCCATGTAGTCGGCGGTTGGACGGTCGATATTCTCGCCTGTTCTTCCTCTGAAGAAATTCCCGCCTCCGCATACGATACCGACCTGTACGCCTTGGTCTACAATTTCCTTAATCTGAAGAGCAGTCTTGTGGGACATATCAGGGTTGACGCCGAATTTGTCGTCTCCTGCAAGTGCTTCACCGCTCAGCTTAATCAGTACTCTTTTATACTTAACGCTCATAATCTTACTCCTTATACAGTCTATTACAGTCTTCTATAGGCTTATGGTCTTCTGCAATCTATTACAGTCTTACAGTGCCTTAGTTTCAACTTCCTGAACTAACTTCTCGATGAATTCGTCAACTGTCATAGTGCCAAGATCTCCGACCTTTGAAGATCTTACTGACAGAGTATTGTCACTAGCTTCCTGATCGCCGATTACGCAAATATATGAATCTCTTGCATTGCGGGCCTCTCTGATCTTATATCCGATCTTCTCGTTTCTGATGTCGAGCTCAACTCTGAGTCCTGCATTCTGGCATTTGTCAGCAACTTCTTTAGCGTAATCAACATTTGCGTCAGTTACTGTGCAGAGCTTAACCTGAACAGGTGCAAGCCAGAGTGGGAATTTGCCGGCAAAATTCTCGATGAGAATACCGATAAATCTTTCTACTGAGCCAAGACATGCTCTGTGAATCATGAGAGGTCTGTGCTTCTCGCCGTCAGAACCGATATATGTTACATCGAATCTCTGAGGCATCTGCATATCGAGCTGAATAGTTCCGCACTGCCATGTTCTTCCGAGTGAATCCTCAAGATGGAAGTCAATCTTAGGGCCGTAGAAAGCGCCATCGCCTTCGTTGATTACATAAGGGATGCCAAGCGACTCTATGGCCTCAGCAAGTGCCTTCTCACAAGCGTTCCAATCCTCTAGTGAACCCATTGAATCCTCAGGTCTTGTTGAAAGCTCGATATGATATGTGAGTCCGAACATCTTGTAAATATCGTCATAGAGCTTGATAACCTTAGTTACCTCATCTCTTGTCTGGTCGATAGTCATGAATATATGAGCATCGTCCTGTACAAAAGTTCTTACTCTCATAAGTCCATGAAGAGCACCCGAAAGCTCATGTCTGTGGCACTGGCCGAGTTCTGCATATCTTACAGGAAGATCTCTGTAAGACCACATTTTTCTCTTGAATGCAAGAATTGCGCCTGGGCAGTTCATAGGCTTGATAGCATAATCCTCGTCATCAATCTTTGTGAAGTACATGTTGTCCTTGTAGTGATCCCAGTGTCCTGATGTTCTCCACAGCTGTTCATTGAGGATGAGAGGTGTTCTGATTTCCTCATAGCCTCTCTTGTAGTGCTCAGCCTTCCAGAAGCTCTCAAGCTCGTTACGGATAATCATTCCCTTTGGAAGGAAGAATGGGAATCCAGGGCCCTCTTCAGTCAGCATGAAAAGATCCATTTCCTTGCCGATCTTACGGTGGTCTCTCTTCTTAGCTTCTTCGATTTTATTAATATACTCGTCAAGCTCTGCCTGGCTTGGGAAGGATGTTCCGTAGATTCTCTGAAGCATCTTTCTGTTCGAATCACCTCTCCAATATGCGCCTGCAACGCTTGTGAGCTTGAATGCCTTGATAACTCCTGTAGATTCTACATGAGGTCCTGCGCAGAGGTCTGTAAAATCTCCCTGCCTATAGAAAGAGATTACCGCATCCTCAGGGAGGTCGTTGATGAGCTCAACCTTGTAGTCCTCTCCCTTCTCAGCCATAAATGAAATTGCCTCCTCTCTTGGGAGTTCAAATCTCTCAAGCGGATAATTTGCGGAAGTAATCTTCTTCATTTCCTTCATAATCTTGAGAAGGTCCTGATCGGTAATCTTATAATCCAGATCTATATCATAATAAAAGCCATTCTCGATTGATGGACCAATCGCAAGCTTAGCCTCAGGCCAAATATGCTTGATTGCCTGAGCCAGAATATGTGATGTTGTATGTCTGTAAGCGTCTCTTACATCCTTATTGTTGAAGTCGATTTTCTCTTTAGCCATTTCCTTACTCCTTTATGCATTCATTAGCCTGCAAATTATATCATTTTTGAGGCTTAATATCTATGATTTCCTCAGATGCAACAGCAGCTTTTACAAGAGCGTCTACATCGAGCTTTGATTCTGATTGTTCAATCTTCTCAAGCTTAGGTTTTGTGACAGGGTGCTTAGGCAGAAAAACAGTACAGCAGTCCTCGTAAGGCTGTATCGATATGTCGTAAGTCCCGATTTCCGAAGCTTTTTCCATGATGTCGACCTTATCCATTGCGATGAGAGGCCTCATAACAGGCATCTTTACCACCGCATCTGTTACAACAAGAGCCTCTGCCGTCTGGCTTGCAACCTGTCCGAGGTCCTCTCCTGTAATGAGCATCATGTCCTTATTTTTTATCGCGATCTGCTCGGCAATTCTCATCATGAAGCGCCTTACAAGCAGTGTCGTCTCATCCTCTGGACAATTTTTTACAATTTCCTCTTGGATTGGAAGAAGGTTAATAACATGCATCCTTATCGTTCCCATATAACCAGCAAGCACAGTGCATAGCTCTTCTACCTTCTGCCTTGCTCTTTGGCTTGTATAAGGATACGAATGATAGTGAATAGCCTCAATCTGCATGCCTCTCTTTGCCATCATAAAAGCAGCGACAGGGCTGTCGATACCGCCCGACATAAGAATCAGGCCCTTGCCGTTGGTACCGAGAGGAAGTCCGCCGAAGCCTTTGATCTTATCGCGGAAAATATATGCAGACTCGTGGCGCACATCTACAAATAATTCGACGTCCGGATTGTGAACATCGACCTTAAGCACCTTGCAAGCCTTGAGCACCATTCCGCCGACCTGCTTAGCGATTTCCGGAGATTCCAAAGGGAAAGTCTTGTCGGCCCTCTTAGCTCTAATCTTGAAGGTCTTAATGTCCTCCTCTTCGATGAGCCTTTGCATGAAATTAACGGCAGCGGATCCGATTGCATTAATTTCCTTAGGCGCGGATACTGCAGGGCTTACTGTGGCAACACCGAAGACGCTCGAGCATTTCTTTACAACCTCCATGCGAGGAATCGATGCGTCGACCCTGACGAACATGAGTCCTGTGACCCATTTTGCCTCAACGTCCTCATAACAGCTAAGGGCGTTCTTCAGCCTCTCAAGCAAAATCCTCTCGAAATAAGGCTTGTTCATTCCCTTGAGGGCAACCTCTCCGCATCTTACAATATATAAATTCTTATTCATTCGTTCACCTGTAATTATAATTTGTATTTTTATTATTCTGATGTATCCGATATTTCTGATTTATCTGATTATCGCATACATAATAATTCTATCTGAAACTGCCAAGCCTTCTTAATCTGTTGACAGCATTCTTTGTCTTATCTATTACATAATCCATTTCCTCGAAGGTGTTAAATTCCGAGAAGCTGAACCTTATTGCACATTCGATTTCCTTATGAGTCATCGACATCGCCGAAAGTACGTGGCTGTCTCCCGTATGATGAGAAGAACAAGCAGACCCTGTGGATACAAATATGCCATCCTGCTCAAGCGTATGTAAAAGCACCTCGCCCCTTGTTCCGAGGAAGCTTATGTTCAAAACAGACGGGCACCTTTTGCCTGAGTCGAAAAGCGTATACCCAAGCTCGCTAGGCCCGTTGAGCATCAGATCCGAAAGCTCGGCTCCAAGGCCTTTTCTGAGATACTCATTGACATCAGCAATGTGATGCATCTTGTCATCGAAATTTGTATAAGCCATCTTGCTTGCAAGCGCGAGGCCCGCAATTCCTTGCAAATTCTCGGTAGTCGAGCGATAGCCGTCCTCCTGTCCCCCGCCTGTGATAAAGGCTGGGAGCTTAAGGTCTTTTCTCATATAGAGAAAACCCACGCCCTTAGGGCCGTGTATCTTATGTCCGCTCGCGGAAATCAGGTCGAAAGGTATATCGCCGAAGCGGATTTTGCCGAAAGCCTGAACAGCATCTGTATGAAAAAGTATATTCGTTCCGTTGCTTTTGTTAAATTCCGTGACGAAGCGGAATGCAGGAAGCACGCTTTCGATTGTTCCGACTTCATTGTTGACAGTCATGAGCGAGACCATAATTGTGTTCTTGTCAAGAACAGCCTTTACAGCCTGGGGCTCAACATATCCGTCAACATCGCAATCAAGATATTCAATTTCGAAGCCGTCTTCTTGCAATCTCTTGCATGTCTCAAGTACTGCAGGATGCTCTATTCGGCTTGTTATGATCTTATTTCCCCTTCTGCGAAGCTTTCTTGCTGTGGAAATCAGCGCCATATTGTCTGCTTCTGTTCCGCCGGATGTGAAAATCACCTGTCCGTTGCCATAGAACATATTCTCAATGTCTTTTCTTGACTGCTTAAGTATGTTACTTGCCTCAAAGCCAAGGGAATGCAAAGATGACGGATTACCCCATGTATTCTTCGAAAGGTCATATATTAAATCCGTAACCTCATCGTATTGTCTTGTTGTAGCGCTGTTATCAAGATAGATCATATATTGAATATCTCTCCTTTTGCTTTAATTATTTCGCTTGCTTTTTTCGTTTACTTTTTTCGTTTGCTCTTTTGCTATTCAGGTATTCCTTAATTACTACGAAAAGCTCCCCGAATTCGGGGAGCTTCTTTAATTACTTAGCGTACTCTGTAGCCCTTGTCTCCCTTACGACATTAACCTTAATCTGTCCGGGATACTCAAGCTCAGCTTCGATTTTCTTTGCAATATCTCTTGCAAGCATTGGTATTTCGTCATCGCTGACCTGGTTAGGCTTAACAGCAACTCGGATCTCTCTGCCAGCCTGGATAGCATATGATTTCTCAACGCCCTTTGTTGTGTTGGCAATGTTCTCGAGATTCTCAAGTCTCTTAATGTATGTCTCAAGAGTCTCTCTTCTTGCTCCCGGTCTTGCTGCGCTTAATGCATCAGCTGCCGAAACCAGAACTGCCTCCATTGTTGTTGCTTCAACATCACCATGGTGAGCCTCAACCGCGTTGATAACCTTCCAGGATTCCTTGTACTTCTTGCAGATATTAGCACCTATCTCAACGTGAGTACCCTCTACCTCGTGGTCTATTGACTTACCTATATCGTGAAGCAAGCCAGCTCTTCTTGCAAGCTTTGAGTCATATCCAAGCTCATCTGCCATCAGCCCTGCAAGTGTTGCAACCTCGATAGAATGCTTAAGAACGTTCTGTCCATATGAGGTTCTGTATTTAAGTCTTCCAAGGAGCTTAACCAGTTCTGGATGAAGATTATGAACACCTGTCTCGAAGCAAGCTTGCTCACCCTCTTCTTTAATGATGGTATTAACCTCTTTGGTTGCCTTCTGCACCATCTCTTCAATTCTTGCCGGATGAATACGTCCGTCAACAATCAACTTCTCAAGTGCAAGTCTTGCAATTTCTCTTCTTACAGGATCAAAACCTGAAAGAATTACAGCCTCAGGGGTATCATCGATAATGAGATCTACTCCTGTCAGTGTCTCAATCGCTCTGATATTACGACCTTCTCTTCCGATGATACGACCCTTCATATCATCATTTGGAAGATTAACTACCGAAACAGTTGTCTCGGTTACCTGATCAGCGGCATATCTTTGAATTGCCATGGTGATGATTTCCTTGGCCTTCTTCTCCGCCTCATCCTTTGCCTCACCCTCGATTCTCGTAATCATGGCTGAAGCGTCCTTGCGAACATCCTTCTCAAGCTCTTTAAGGAGAATTTCCTTTGCCTCGTCTTTCGTATAGCCAGAAATTCTTTCGAGTTCCTCTATCTGCTTAGCGATGTATCCGTCAATTTCCTTGTGCTTCTCGTCCATAGAGCGCTCTCTCTTGGTGAGACTCTGCTCTCTTTTCTCGATGCTCTCGAGCTTACGCTCAATGTTTTCTTCTTTCTGTAAAACTCTTTTCTCGGATTTGGTCACTTCGTTGCGTCTGCTACGCAGTTCGTTGTCCCACTCCTCTCTTTTGCGTTGAATTTCCTCTTTTGCCTCAAGAACCTTTTCTTTCTTAATTTGCTCTGATTTGCTCTGAGCATCCAAAAGCATGTTCTGTGCTTTCTGCTCTGCACTGCCAATCGCTTTCTCACCGACTGACTTGCGAAGAATATATCCGGCCAGCAAGCCGATAATAAGGAAAACAACGCCTGCAATGACTGCAATTAATGCTGGTGACATTAGTCAGGCCTCCTTATGTTATGAATATTTGTATCTATACTATATGAACGGAATCCATATGCCTTGACTCCGCTAAAGCGCATAAAAATACATAAATATTATAATTCTTTTGAATAATAAATACAAGCAGATAATATTATCAGCGATAACATTATCTGCTATATGTTAGGTTTTATTAGATATTATTAGGCATTGCTATCTGCCAGCTTTATATTGCACACTACTTATTTTCAAATGCGGAGATGAGCTTCTCTGCGTCCGTCCTTGCAGGAATTGATTTCAAGCCCCTCTTAATGAAAGCTTCGTCTCCCTTGCCAAGAAGCAGTAGAATCGTCTTCTCGTCTGCAAGTTCCACTGCTCTTCTGACCGCGTCTTCTCTGTCTGGGAAAATTTCGTATTTACCGCCCTCAGCCTCGATATATGAAGCGATTTCGTTGCAAATAGACATTACGTCCTCTTCGCCCGGGTCGTCCTCGGTAACGATGGAATAATCCGCATATTTCGCGCTTGCTCTGCCAAGGCCCTCTCTTCTTACGAACGCTTTTCCGCCTGCCGCGCCAAAGAGCGTAATGAGCTTATATCCTGGAAATTCCTCTCTGATTGTCTTGCAAAGCGTGGCAAGACTCAGCTCGTTATGTGCATAATCTACTATGCCACGAAGTCTACCTGACGGTGATGTGATAAGTTCCATCCTGCCCGGGATTTTCACCTTGCTAAGGCCTTCTATGATATTGTCTGTAGGAATTTCAAGAGCCACCGCTATTGCAGTTGCAGAAAGCGCATTTGGAACGTTGATTAAGCCGAAGCTTGCAAGCTCGACGTGAAAATCGCAGTCTGTATATTCGCAGACACCTCTGACAGCCACATCAAAGCTTACCTTGCCGTGATCGGATTTCATATTATATGCATAGACATTTGCACTCTTGTCCTTAATGCTGAATGTGATGCATTTATCGACAGCTCTTGCTGTCTCAGATATCCTGTCCTGGCTGTCGCAGTCGAGATTATATACGGCAGTTCTTGCGTGCTCGAAGATCCTAAGCTTTGATTCAAGATAGTCATCGTAGCTTGGATGTTCCTTCGGGCTTATGTGGTCGAGCCCTATGTTGTTGAAGACTGCTACTTCAAATTCAATTCCGTCAACTCTTCCGTACTTAAGCGCCTGGCTTGAGCATTCAAGTGCAAAAAATTCAAGTTCATTTTCGACAGCATCCGACAAAAGTCGATACATATCGAGTGTCTCAGGCGTTGTAAGATCAGCCTCGACTTCATCTGTGCCATCGTAATTTACTATTCCTGAGCTAAGGCCGACTGCTTTTCCGCCCTTAGAATTCTCATACTCGTCCAGAATTGCTTTGGTGTAGTAGACTGTGCTTGTCTTGCCCTTGGTTCCTGTGATACCTATAATCTTTATTTTCTTGGACACATCTCCATAGAAGCAAAGAGCAAGCGCTGTCATGGCCTTCCTTACATCCTTGACGATTATACTGATTATCCCCTGATTGCCGTAATCCTCTTCCGAAACATAAGCTAGAGCACCTTTTGAAATCGCGTCCTGCAGATATTCCCTTTTGAAATGTACGCCCTTGCATACGAAAACAGAGCCCTCTCCAAGCGTGCTGGAGTTGAAGCCAATGTGCTTCACAACTCTATCTTCATTTGAATTCTTATATTCACTGCCATTTGAACTGCATGCCTTGCTTAATTCAGCATTCGCTTCATATTTAATCAGCAGGTCTTCATCTTCAAGCTTATTTATATAATCAGATATAAGCATTAATCATCTCCCATGGTGTCAAGTCTGTAGGCAATTTTGTCGAAATTATCCGAAATATAGCTGTCTCTTTTGCAAACGATTGGTACGCCTGTATTCGTGGACGCTCTGATATTGTTATCCTCTGGAATAATTCCGATAAGCGTGCATCTCATTCTCTCATCTATGTCCTCAAGTTTGAGCTCGATTCCTATCTGAATCAAATCATAATTAAGAGAATTTATTATATAAGAGCGATTATAAAGTCCCATTCTAAGAAGCTTGTCCTCAAGCGCATCAGCATCTCTCAGCGCCGAATTGTTTGCATTTGTGACAATAATCGCTTCATCGACTGAATTTGCGCAGAGCTCTATCATCTTGCCTATCCCTGGCGGGCAATCGATTAGGATGTAATCATAATCTTTTCTTAGCGCTTCAATAAGCCTAGAAAAATTCTCCTCGTCAAGCTCCTTTGGGTCGAGCGTCTGCGTTCCGGGCAGGAGCACCAGATTCGGGCAAAACTCGCATTCAAGAAGCGCCCTGTCGAGTGAGCAGTTCTCTTTTACAACATCAAGGATGTTCCAGAGGGCAAAATTCTCGAGGGACATGAGTATATCAAGTGAACTGAGGCCGGTGTTGAGGTCCAAGAGCACAACCTTATTACCCTTAAATGCCAAAGACAATCCAAGGTTAATACAAATAGTTGATTTGCCTGTTCCCCCTTTACCGGAGGCAATCATTATTGCTCTGCTCACTCCCTGATTACTCCTTCTTCTCTGAGGCTGACAAAACAGTCCCTGCCTACAATGATATGATCCATCAGCCTGATTCCGACAATTTTCGAAACTTCTTGCAAGCGCCTTGTTGCCTCAATATCATCACGGCTCGGACTTGGATCTCCGCTTGGATGATTATGAATAATAATTATTGCTGCGGCGGATTTTCTGATTGCAGGATTGAAAATTTCTCTCGGATGCACTGTTGCGCTTGAGAGATCCCCTATTGAAATGACCTCTCTTGCTTCAACCTGGCATTTGGAATTAAGTATCAGCTCTACAACATATTCCTTCTTCTGGTCTCTTAATGTCGGCTCAATATATTCATATACATCCCGACTGCCCTTGATTTGCTTGAGGGCTCTCCTGTCATTATCAAGCCTTCTCGAAAGCTCTATTCCTGCGATAATCGAGCAGGCCTTTGCCCTCCCTATTCCGCAAATCGATTGAAGTTCGGCAACATCTACTGTCGGAAGGCCTCCACTTGCATCGTTAGCATAGCAAAGCACCTCTTCAGCAAGTTGTAGGGCTGACTTCTCTCTTGTTCCTGTCCTAATTACAAGCGCGAGAAGCTCAGACGTGCTGAGGCTCTCTGGGCCCCCGTACATCAGCTTCTCCTGCGGTCTGTCGGACATTGGTAATTCTTTAATATACATTTGCTCATTACTGAGCACAACACACTTATTTGTTTATTAGCTTATTTGCTTATCTGGTTATTTGCAAATTCGCTAATTAGCTTATTTATTTATAATGCTATCTACGATTTCGCATACAGCATCAATATTCGTCTCCAAATCCATATCGGATGTATCAAGGAAAATCGCATCGTCTGCCTGAGTCAGCGGATTCAGTTCTCTGTGGGAATCCTGATAATCGCGCTTCTCGATTTCTTCCTTGATCTTCTCAAGGTCGGCTTCCTTGCCTGCCTCAAGAAGTTGTCTGTATCTGCGTCTCGCCCTTACTTCAACTGAAGCAGTCATGAAAATCTTTACTTCCGCGTCTTTTATAACATTGGTGCCTATATCGCGTCCGTCCATGACAAGGTCCTTCGTCTCTGCAAGATGTCTGCTGAAGGAGCTTACAAATTCTCTTACAGGAGCAAGCTTTGATACATTAGAAGCCATCATCGAAACTTCATTGGTCCTTATATATTCGCTTACATCCTCGCCGTCGAGAATGATATTAGCACCATTGAAATCTATTGTTGTTGATTCGAGCATCACAGCGATTGCATTCACATCCTCACAGTCGATTCCGTTCCTGACAGTCTTAAGGGCAACAGCTCTATACATGGCTCCTGTATCTACATAATCGATACCATATCTTTGTGCCACTCCCTTGGCTACGGTACTCTTCCCCGCGCCTCCCGGGCCATCTATCGCGATTCTAAGCATTTTATGACTTTTTCTCCTTTATATATAAAAAATCCTAAATCTCTTGTAGTTACTCTTGCATCTGCCTTTGTAACTAATCTTGTTGTTACTCTTGCGGTTGGTCTTCCTTGAGCTTGTCTATCTCTGCGCTGAAGGTCTCGATGTCCTGGAAGTTCCTGTATACGGAAGCAAAGCGAACATAGGCAACCTTGTCGGCCTTTCTGAGCTCATCCATAATGCACTGACCGATGAATTCAGACTTGACTTCCTTCTCGAGGGAATTTCTGAGCCTTTTCTCGATATTGTCAGCAATCTCAAGGACCTGTTCGTAGTTGATCTTTGTCTTCTGGCATGCCTTCATAAGTCCGTTGACAATCTTGTTCTTATCGAAGCTCTCTCTCTTGCCGTTCTTCTTAACGACTACGAGCAGTGAATTTTCGATCTTCTCGAAGGTGGTGAATCTCTTGTGACATGATTCGCATTCTCTTCTCCTTCTTATCGCAAGGCTGTCCTCGACGTGTCTTGAGTCAACGACTCTTGTGTCTTCATAATTACAAAATGGGCATTTCATTGTGCATCCTCCGTGCCGTCATTCTATAGTAGAATCCGTAGTAGAAAAGGCATTATTTCGAAGCCTTATATCTTGTTGTTTCTTCTATACTAATGTACCACATAAAGTATTTTTATTCAAACAGATTACACATTAGGTGCAAGTATTTTACACATTAGGTGCAAGTGTTCTTTACAAAATCAACATATACCGATGCTAACATAAGGGTGTCAAAGATAAGAAGGCTTTGACAAGCAATAAACCTTTTTCTTTTGATTGTTCTTTCTTAGTTAAATAATTTCGCAAATTATGAAAAAATTCACATCCATTGGATGTGAATTTTTTTATCTTTTTTTGCTTCTTCTTATCTTTTATATCTAAATTTATATAATTCTCAATTCTGCCACATCGCTTACGGCTGTCGGATACCAGTTGTCTCCCGAGACCACTGCCCTTACATAATATGTACCGCGATTTGTTGGAGGCCCGTCTAATTTATTATGCGTCTCCTCATCATAATAATATATGTATTTAACTGCGCCTTGACTGCCCTTTACATCTGCCTCGTCAATTTCTATTTCCTCGCCTGTGAATTTCGCAGTCTTGTCCTTAAGCGTTACTACTGTCCTGTGCTCAGGATCATCTTCCACAGTGCCATCACTATAATCAATTATCGAGCCAGGCTGGTAATTGAAAATATATACATGATATGAGACAGCCTCGCCGTCGTCCTCTAGTGAAAGAGCCTGCATTTCAACGCCTCTTGCTACAAGCTCGCTCCCTTTATAAATCGGCTCTACCCTATAAAGAACATGCCTGTCATCATACCCGTTCAAGTATTCGGCAATTATATTCTCATAAGGTACCATGCCCGAAAGGTTCAAATACGAAGTGCCTGTGATGAGATTCTTCTCGTTATCGTTTTCTGCAGAAAACTGCCATGCGATAAGGTGGCATCTCGACCAGAAATTGATTTTCTGCCAACCCGACGGATGTACACGGCTTATGTCTCCTCTTTTCTCGCCGTAAGATGGCCTTGTGTCCTCGCAGACGCAGGCCTCCGCAACACCGCACCTGCCAAGCGAATCAAGCTCGCTGTAATCCTCGTATCCGTTATAGGCCTCCTTGGCCGTAGCGATTTCCTCTTCAGTAAAATCGGGCTCGTTATTGTTCACCTCGATAGCAACTTCTCCGTCATATTCAAGTGACGCAAGTTCGCTTGAATTAGTGCTACTTCCGAATTCATCTATGGCATAAGGTGCGATCTCAACGCCCGCGAAAAGAGCAACGAATATTATTAATGTCTTAAGCAATTTCTTCTTCATATAATCATTGTAACATATCGAAAAAATTTTCAGGCAACTAAATTGGCCTCATTCTAAGGCCGTGAATTGAGCTGAGGTTCGAGTCGAGATTCGAGCTGAGATTCGAGCTGAGATTCGAGCTGAGATTCGAGCTGAGATTCGAGCCGAGATTTGAGTCGAGATTAGAGTCGTAATTTGAGGCGAAACTTGAATCATTAGAAAAAGCAGAAGAGCCGGAAGTTTGTCCGACTCTTCTGTAAATATACATTTGTTTTTACATCAGCCTTGCTTAAATGCCTTAATTGACTAATTGACTTAAACGATTTAAGAGCAACGCTTAATGCTTGCTGTGATAGTTTTTATCGTTATTATTTTTATCTCCGTTCTTCTTCTTTCGGATGATAATAACGACAACCACGATGATTGCAACGACGAGCACTGCACATGCAATCAATATCGCCGTTAAATGCTCGGATATGAAGCTTTTCTCGTCTACGCCCTCTTTGTCTGTATCCTCTACAGGCTTTTCCGATGACTCTTCCTTAATAAGCTCATCCGAGTCAGCATCACCTGAGATTTTGATTGTCTTAGATGCTGATGGCTGTTCAGCTATATAAGATTCATTAAGGTCATATAATTCATATGTT
This sequence comes from Sphaerochaetaceae bacterium, assembly GCA_963588675.1. Lineage (GTDB taxonomy): Bacteria > Bacillota > Clostridia > Peptostreptococcales > Anaerovoracaceae > Crickella. Next base: position 22,355 of record CAVAIH010000007.1, read on the forward strand.
TCAAGCGAGAGTTCAGCATTCCCATCTGATACTGCCTGGAATTTAAGCTTGAATGTCACACTGCCATCAGTACCCGCCTGAGCGAGCTGAACATATCCGCTGTTTCCCGAACTGCTACCTCCTGATATATATGTCAGGCTGTCGGTATCATATGTCAGACCAGCGTCTACTCGCCCGATTCCGCCATCGAACTTAACCTCCACTGTGAAGGTATCTCCGCCTTTCACCTTGTCATCGCAACTTAAAGTAACAGATGATTCGGCAAATATTTCAGCTGATGCAAATGACACAATAAGTGCAAGCACCAATGTGATCAATATCATCCCCTTCAGAGCATATCCGATTGGGCCTTCTTTATGTCTACAATTTGTCATCTTCAATCCTTCCTGTAATTCGAGTCTTCAAGCTTCTGCCTGCTATATGCTATAGCCTTATCTCATGCCGTCTATGGCAGTTGACAAGCTGACTCAGGCATATTCTGATATACAGGGATTTCGAATGCTACTGGACAAGTCTTGTTGTTGTTGAAAGCACGCTTTACGATGCTTCCTTCAGTAGCTGCTCCGGATACATTTGTCATGTATTGATGCGTTGCTACAGAGCTGAGACCGTTCTTTACATTGAACTTCTTCGTATAATATGAATCCTGATTGCTGTTCACATAATTGTTTGCATAGAACTGTGCTCCGCCAACTATTGCCTTGTAAGGAGTATCCCATCCTTGCTGTTGAGCATACCAAAGGCCTCTTTGGATAGCATTCATCGTGCTTGTTGTATATGCGCCGATGTTGAAGAAGTTATAATATCCTTCATATCCTGAATATGTTCCGGATACCAGACTGCTTCCGTTCCAGCCCTGCTCTTGGATAATCATTGCAGCGAGTACATTAGGGTTGACGCCTGTATTCTTACCTGCTGTATTGAGCAGTGAAGTATATGAGCTATATCCACCGCCTGGATTCTTTCCTTCCATAAATGAACCGGATATTACAGCAGATACTGTTGATTCATTCTGTGTTGAAGCATCATATTTGTGTGTCATGAACTGATAAATGCCTTCCTCGCTAAGGAAGTTCCTTGGGTCCATGTAGTATGCAACTACCGTTGGACTTGCAGCATACCAGCTACCGTCATACTTTGTCCATGCTCCGGTCGATGAGTTGTATGCGCCAGAAGCTGTGGAGCGATATGATACTGGAGATGACGAGCTTACAAGGTTAGTTCCTGGCTTAGCTGTCTCTTTTGAAAGCGCACTTGACCAGCTGTAGTCAAGCTTCAGTGCCTTGAATGTCCATGTAGGATGTGCTGCATGAAGCATTCTGAGTCCTGGCTTGTAGCTCTCTGGGAAGCCCTGCGCTGTCATATATGCTTCAAATTCGCTGTCAGAGCTTACTGTCTTCACAGTCACATAATCTGAACAGATATATCCAACCTGTGATGCACTGTATTGGTATTTATACCAGAGCTTGCCATTGCTTGCCTTCTCTGAACCTATGATGGTCACAGATGTGCCCTTTGAAAGAAGAGAAATTCTTCCGTAGTTTGTACCTGGGCCCTTTCTTACATTAAGGCCCTCATCAGCCGTTGTTGTTCCAAGCTGGAAAGTTATTACTTCTGCTGTTTTTTCCTCTGCGCTGTCGCCTGATGTATCTGGCGTTACGGATTCTGCATTAACAGTTACATACTGAGAATAAAGATATCCTGTCTTGCCGTTATATGTGATCTTGTACCACAAATTGCCAGCGCTGTTAGTTTCCTTACCCTCTATTGTGACAGATTTGCCCTTTGAATATTGACCGAGAATCTTGTAATTTGTTCCAGGACCGCTTCTTATTCTGAGTGGACCGTCATTAACAACACCTGTTAACTTTGTTTGTGTCTGCGTCTGTGTCTGTGTCTGTGTTGATGACGAGCTCTGGGTATCTGTCTTTGCCGAGCTATCCGTTGATGTAGTTGTCTCTTTAACAGTTACATACTGCGAATAAAGATATCCAGTCTTGCCGTTATATGTGATCTTGTACCACAAATTGCCAGCGCTATTAGTTTCCTTACCCTCTATTGTGACAGTCTTGCCCTTTGAGTATTGACCAAGAATCTTATAATTTGTTCCAGGACCGCTTCTTATTCTGAGTGGACCGTCATTAACCGTGCCTGTTAATGTCGTCTGTGTCTGTGTTGACGCCGAGCTTGATGACGAGCTTGATGACGAGCTCTGGCTATCTGTCTTTGCCTCGGTATCCGTTGATGTAGCCGTTTCCTTAACAGTTACATACTGCGAATAAAGATATCCAGCCTTGCCATTGTATGAAATCTTATACCACAATGAACCTGCACTGTTGGTCTCCTTGGCTACTATTGTGACAGTCTTGCCCTTTGAGTATGTACCGAGTATGCCGTAGTTAGTTCCTGGACCGCTTCTTACTCTGAGTGGACCGTCATTAACTGTTCCTGTTAAATTAACTGCTTCTGATGATGTCGATGCCGACTCAACTGCAGTAGCAGTTACATATCCAGAATAAAGATATCCTGTCTTGCCGTTGTAATTTATCTTATACCACCATGAGCCTGCGGTATTCTTAGTCTTGCCCACGATTGTTACAGTCTTACCTTTTGAGTAAGTGCCGAGTATGCCGTAGTTAGTTCCAGGACCGCTTCTTACTCTGAGTGGACCGTCATTAACTGTTCCGTTTAACTTCTCAGAATCAGAATCGAAGCTCTGGTCTAATGTAACATACTTAGATGATACATAACCCGTTCTCGAGCCATATGTCATCTTATACCAGGTTGTGCCTGACGAATCATTTGCTGAGTCAGTTACTGAAAAAGTCTTGCCGTTCTTCAGTGAGCCTATGCGTGAATATCCCGTGCCAGGACCGCTTCTTACGTTAAGCACGTCCGCTACAACTGTGCCTGTTTCAGAAGCTGCATATATCCTGCCGAAATTCGTTTGAGGAAGCCATACGAAAACCATCGTTGCCATCATGACTGCGACAGTAAAAGCAAGAGCAATCGACCTATTCAGATCTCTATTTTGCTTATTTGACATACCTACCTCCTTCTTAGTCATATTCTCTACCGTTCCTTTTTTATTAAAAGTGTATAATTATAATGTATTATATATCAAAAAACGCGCAAAAGTCAAGGTTTTCAAGACTTTCGCCACGTTCA
>CAVAIH010000008.1:0-23970 GCA_963588675.1 Sphaerochaetaceae bacterium
TTTCTCCACCTGAGAAATGAGGAGATTATGCAAATTGTAATCGCTCTCATTTACTATCATGTCAAGCGAGTCTGCCCTGCAAGCCAGCTCGGCAACAGCCGATGTGAACTTCGGTGTGATGCTGTCAAAGCCATATATCCAAATATGCTTACCCTTTACATATTCAGAGCTCTTAATTGCTTCGATGTACTTTGCGATATAGTCCTCTGAATCCGTATATCTTTCGGATATTGCTTCCTCATAATCTCGGAGAATTCCTAGAAGTTCCTTCAACTTATCTGCAAGCAGGCCGTTGGTCTTCTCGTCCTCGAGCATCTTATCGATCTCATCAACACTGCAGTTCTGCTGTTTGAAGTCTGAGATAAAATCGTTAAGCATCGATGTGAAGCTAATCTTTCCGACGGATTTCGAGAAAAAATGCAGTTCGTCTCGATGCTCATATATGAGCTTGGTCAGGAGCATGAATCTTCCGTATTTAGAGAGCATAGGAATACTCTCGAGTCCCTGCTCCGTCATAAGCCTCAGACCCAACCTGTTCATGCTCATTATTTCGACATTGAAAAGGCAGTCAGCCTCAAGATTCTTAAGCGCCTGTTTCTCGGCAACCAGCGTATACTGGTTCGGAACTATCACAAGAACCTCGCCACCGGCGGAGAGTTGATCCTTTGCCCTGTCGTAAATATATTTCTCTTTGTCTACGCTTTCGCGCATTAAATGCAATCTAATCATGGGTTTATTCTACCACAAGAATGCTTTATTTCTAAAGCTTTTAGTGATATGATATATTACTTGTAAAGATAATTATTTAGGGAGTGTTAGAGACTTGAAAATTGTTATCGTTGGATGTGGAAACATCGGCATGTCAATACTTCAAGCATTGTCCTCAGACGACAATGAAATCGTAGCGATTGACACGGACAATTCAATTATTAAGCGTCTGGCTGAGACCAACGACGTGCTCGCCATCTGTGATGACGCGTCTGACTACCGCATACTCGATACTGCCGATGTCGGACATGCGGATGTTTTTATTGCATCGACTAACATCAACGAGCGAAACATCGTTCTGTGCCACATCGCGAAGAAAATGGGTGCGCATAAGACTTTTTGCGAGATTCGTTCCTTGCAGTACTCGGCGCACGAGCTTCTACAGCTTGAGTCTGACTTCGACATAGATACTGTGTTCAGCCCAGATCTTCTTGCGGCACTTGAAATACTCAAGCGCATCGAGAGGACGAGGCCTAAGAAGATGGGCATGCTTCGGGGTCTTTCTGTCATGCTGATAGGCGCGAGCCGAATGTCGATACATCTTTGCAGGCTTCTTGCAAAAGCCGGTTGCGAAGTTGCGCTTCTTGAAAGGAATCGTGCTAAATGCGAGAGCGTAAGAGAGCTTCTTCCTAGCAGAGTCGACGTTATCTGCGGAGACGGTACCGAGAAAAGCGTGCTTCTCGAAGAGGGAATTGATAACATCGATGTCTTTGTTGCCGCAACGGACATGGACGAGGAGAACCTTCTTATCTCCGTATATGCGGACTCCCGCAAGGTGCCTACTATAATTACAAAGGTCAACCACAACAGTTTCACAAGCCTCGTTGCACACTTGGGGCTCAAACAAATTATTTCGCCAAAGGACATTACGTCACAATTTATTAAGGATGAATTACAGAACAGTATTTAACATTATCGGAAAAGTATTAAAAGGGGAAGCGCTTCTCATGGCGTTCCCTATTATTGTGGCTCTTTGGTTCCACGAGCCATGGATGCCTTTCCTCGAAACAGCAGGAATTGCAGCAGCGCTTGGATATATTCTTGATGCGGCTTGCGGTGACGAGACTGGAAACATCTACACGATAGACGCCTTTGGAATAGTTTTCTTCTCATGGCTATTTATTTCCATAATCGGAATGCTTCCCTTCCTTTTCTGCGAAGCAACAGAGAGCGTGGTTGACGCCTTCTTCGAGACAGTCAGCGGATTCACAACGACGGGCGCGACGATTTTCGAAGACATAGATGGGCTCAGCCATAGCTTGATTTTCTGGAGGGCCTTCACCAACTGGATAGGCGGTATGGGAATCCTTGTCTTCGTCGTTGCCCTCTTCAACAAAATGCCTGGCAGAACATCCAACATCATGCGTGCTGAGATGCCTGGCCTCGGACTCGACAAGGTCGTTCCAAAGGCAAGAAAAAACGCTGAATTCCTTTATACTTCATATATTATTCTTACCATCGCCGAAATTTTCCTTCTCATAATCGGGGGAATGCCTGTATTTGACAGTATAGTTCACGGACTTGGAACAGCAGGAACGGGCGGATTCGGAGTGATGGAAGATGGCCTCGCTTCTTATGGCGCATTCAACCAGTGGACCGTCGCAGTCTTTATGTTGCTCTTCGGTCTCAACTTCAATATTTTCTATTTGGCGATTGCAAAAAGATGGCGCGATATTTTCTACAGCAACGAGCTTAGGGCATACCTTGGCATCGCCTTTGTTTCGGTAATTGTCATCACGCTTGCTGTCGGCCCTACTTCGACGATATTCGGGAAGGATGCCGTCTTCTCAAGCTGGGGCGACGCGCTCAGAAATTCCTTCTTCCAGGTTTCGGCTATTATAAGCTCAACGGCTTATACAACGGCGGACTTCAACGCATGGCCACACCTTGCGCGCTCGATACTGTTCGTACTCATGCTGATTGGCGGATGCTCAGGCTCAACTGCCGGCGGTTTCAAGATATCTAGACTCGTAATTCTTGCACAGAACCTGCGCAACAGCCTGCACGCAATGCTTAGCCCTCGCTCGGTTTCATCTGTTCACCTGAATGGAAAGAAGATAGACGAGACGGCCGTTCGCAAAGTCAGCGTTTACTTTTTCTTATATATAATCCTGATTGTAGCAGGCTTCCTCCTCGTCAGCTTCGAGTCTTGGGGCATGGAGACTAATTTCTCGGCGGTAGTGGCTTGCATGAACAACATCGGTCCTGGCTTCGGCCTTGTCGGACCTACGGGCAACTATGCTATGTATTCGGATTTCTCCAAAATCGTTCTGGCCCTTATCATGCTCTTCGGAAGGCTCGAGATTTATCCAATTCTCTTTGTCTTCTCGCGCACGAGCAAGAGGCACAGAAGCGACAGATCAGAGAGAACAGAGCGCGCTATTTCATAGCACACGCACACGCGCACACACGCGCACGCACGCACACGCACACTCACGAACTCACAAATCCGCGCACGGCGCGGTTTTTTCCACATAACACACGAAAGGACATCCGCTTATGATTATTCTTGATTCCGTTCGCTCGGAGCTTTCACAGGAGCAAGCTAAGCTCGCTGAGATTAGGGGGTATCTTTGACATCCCTGGCCTTAAGCTGAAAATAGAAGATTACACAAAGAAAATGACCGAGGACGGCTTCTGGGATAACCCGGACACGGCTTCGGAAATTCTCAAGGCGAAGAAATCCTGCGAGAACAAGATTGAGAAATACGAGGCTCTCGAGGCAAGGCTTACAGATACCAAGGATATGATTGAAATAGCCGAAGAACTTGAGGACGAGGACGAAGCAAAAGAGATCGTACGAAGCTTCGAGACGCTCAAGACTGACATAGAGGATCTGAAGCTCGACACGCTTCTTAATGGAAAATACGATGCCAACGATGCCGTTCTTTCAATTCACGCAGGGACCGGCGGTGTCGACGCGATGGACTGGGCAGAAATGCTTGAGAGAATGTATCTGAGATATGCCGAGAGGAAGGGCTTCAAAACCAAGATTCTCGACCTTCAGAACGATACAGCTGCCGGCATCAAGAGTTGCACAATAATGATTAGCGGAGAGAACGCCTATGGATATCTCAAATCGGAGCAAGGCGTTCACAGGCTTGTAAGAATTTCTCCGTTCAACTCCATGGGCAAAAGGCAGACTTCCTTTGCGGCAGTCGACGTCGTTCCGGATATGGACGACTCGATCACAGTCGAGATTAACCCAAGCGATTTGAAGATAGACACTTTCAGAAGCACGGGCGCAGGCGGGCAGTCTGTTAACACAACCGACTCAGCCGTAAGAATCACACACCTTCCGACGAATATAGTTGTAAGCTGTCAGAACGAAAGATCGCAGATTATGAATAAAGAGGTTGCCATGAAGATTCTCGCCTCCAAGCTTATGAAAATAGCCGAGGATGAGCACAAGGCGAGCCTCAACGAGCTTCGTGGAGATATGTCGATGGCGACCTGGGGCTCACAGATTCGAAATTATGTCTTTCAGCCTTATACGCTCGTCAAGGACACGCGCACGGGCGCCGAGACGGGAAATGTCGAGAGCGTAATGGACGGAGATATTGATATTTTTGTAAGAGCCAAGCTCTCACAGGACGCCAACAGCGCCGAGAATTAAGCAGTTAAGCGCAGAATTTTCAACTACGCTTCGCCCAAAACACCGGGGTTCCGCCTCCAGAAAGGATTTCTAATGAAAAAGCCATATGTATTCTTTGATTTTGACGGAACAATACTGAATTCCAACAACATCATCGTTGAATCATGGAAGGTCACTGCCAAGCATTATCTTGGCGAGGAGCGGTCGACCGAATACTGGGAGAAAACCTTTGGCGAGCCAATAAGCTATACCGCCTCTGTTGCTTTTCCAGGCATTGACCTTGAAGAAGCGGTTGCCCTCTACAGGAAGTGGCAGGCCGACCACATCGATAACAACCTCGATCTCTTCGACGGCGTCTACGAGCTTCTTACCGAGCTTAAGGCCCGCGGATACAAGCTTGCTATCGTAACATCTCGCATGAGACCGACTACGTACGAATACCTCGACAGGTTCGGGATCAGGGATTTCTTCGATGTTGTCATAGACCACGACAGCACTAACGCACATAAGCCGGATCCAGAGCCACTTCTTCTTGCGGTCTCCGAGATGGAAAAAGCCACAGGCAAGGAAATCAAGCTCTCAGAATGCATAATGCTCGGCGATACCCGCTTCGATATGCTGTGTTGCAAGAATGCCGGCATCGATTCAGTCTTAATCAGCTGGAGCCATGCCATCGATGAGGATCAGCTCAAGGAGCTTGGTGCTCTTCCGGTATATAGAATAGCAGAGCCAATGGACTTACTCGAAATTGTGTAGTCTCATCGGCTCGATCTCATTTTCATTTTCATTTTCTTTATATTCATATTTATCTTTAATATTAAAAATGTCCCGACAAGTTCCATACGTTCTTGCCGAGACATTTTTTGTGTTTCTTGTCGGGACAATCTTGCCGAGACATTTTTTGTTTCTTGTCGGGACTATTTTGCAAGTCCTGCGCGTTCTTAGTGCTTTCAGCTACGCGTTCTTCCGCTTTCAGTTACGCGTTCTTACCACAGCAGTTCTTGTATTTCTTACCGCTTCCGCATGGGCAAGGGTCGTTTCTGCCGACCTTTGGCTCGTCCCTGTGGACTGTCTCCTGCTTGCCCGCCTTGTCAGCCTTTGGAGCCTGCTGAGGCATAGCCTTGCGAGGAGTGTCATCCTTGTATTCTTCCTTTGAAGCCTTGCTTGCACCGCTTACCAGGTTGCGTCTTGCCGTACTTGTCGTAACTGTCACGTTGTAGCAGAACTTAACGGTCTCTTCTCTGATGTCCGCAACCATTTCCTCGAACATCGCAAAGCCCTCCTGCGCATAGGCAACAGCCGGATCCTGCTGTCCAAGTCCTCTGAGTCCGATACCGCTCTTCAGCTGATCCATCGCATCGATGTGATCCATCCAGCGGTTGTCTACAACTCTCAGCAGAATCATGCGCTCAACCTCACGCATCTGCTCTTCGCCGATTTCTGCTTCTTTCTCGTCATAGATTTCCGCAAAAATCTTCTTTATGTCCTCGCGAAGTTCGTCGTCAGACAGGAAGCGTCTTTCCTCTTCATCGTATGCGAGTCTTCCCTTGAACGCAGGTGTAATCTGTTGCAGATCCGCAAAGAGTCTATCAAGATCCCATTCCTCTGCATACTTCGATTCAAAAACAATAGGATCTACCATGCCGTCAATCAGTTCGTTGGTCATGTTCTGTATGTAACCGCGGAGGTTCTCTCCATCGAGTACCATACGGCGCTGATCGTAAATGATCTGACGCTGTTTGTTCATGACGTTGTCGTACTGAAGTACGTATTTTCTGATTCCGAAGTTCTTGCCCTCGACCTTCTTCTGGGCACTTTCGATTGTCTTCGAAAGCATGCCTGCCTCAAGAGCATCCTCGTCCTCGAGTCCGATTCTCTCCATCAGCGACTGAATTTTCTCGCCACCAAAGAGTCTCATCAAATCGTCCTCAAGCGAAATGTAGAATCTTGTATCTCCAGGGTCTCCCTGTCTTCCCGAACGACCACGAAGCTGGTTGTCGATACGCCTTGACTCGTGTCTTTCTGTACCTATTATGCAAAGTCCGCCGAGCTCTTTTACCCTTTCCTGCTCGTCCTTACGGTCAAGCTTGATCTTCTCAAGGAGCTCGTTGTATGTCTTTCGAGCGTTAAGAAGCTCAGGATCGTCGGATTTCTCAAAGCCTACTGCGAAGCTTATCTGCTCAGGTGTGAACTCGTTCTGCTTCATAATACGGCGAGCCTCGAAGTCCGGATTACCGCCGAGGATAATATCGGTACCACGGCCGGCCATGTTAGTAGCGATTGTAACAGCTCCCTCTCGACCTGCATCAGCTACGATTTCGGCTTCTCTCTCGTGGTGCTTAGCATTCAGGACATTGTGCTTGATGCCTCTCTTTGTGAGCATTTTGCTCAGAAGCTCGGAAATCTCGATCGAAATCGTACCGACAAGCACAGGCTGTCCTGCCTCGTGCGCCTCTACAACCTTCTCAACGATAGCTTTGTATTTACCGCTTTGATGAGCGTAAATGGCGTCATCGTTATCTATTCTTGTTATAGGCTTGTTAGTCGGAATTACGACTACGTCCATATTGTAAATGTCGCGGAATTCGTCTTCCTCCCTCTCGACCTGCATCAGCTACGATTTCGGCTTCTCTCTCGTGGTGCTTAGCATTCAGGACATTGTGCTTGATGCCTCTCTTTGTGAGCATTTTGCTCAGAAGCTCGGAAATCTCGATCGAAATCGTACCGACAAGCACAGGCTGTCCTGCCTCGTGCGCCTCTACAACCTTCTCAACGATAGCTTTGTATTTACCGCTTTGATGAGCGTAAATGGCGTCATCGTTATCTATTCTTGTTATAGGCTTGTTAGTCGGAATTACGACTACGTCCATATTGTAAATGTCGCGGAATTCGTCTTCCTCGGTCTTTGCGGTACCCGTCATGCCGGCAAGCTTGCCATACATTCTGAAGTAGTTCTGCAAAGTGATAGTCGCGAGTGTCTTCGACTCTGCTCTTACCTTAACGCCTTCTTTCGCCTCGATGGCTTGGTGCAGACCGTTGCTGAAACGACGTCCGTACATGATACGACCCGTGAACTCGTCTACAATGAGAATCTCGCCGTCTTTAACGATGTAGTCGACATCCCTCTTCATCAGGTAGTTCGCGCGAAGCGCCTGCATTACGTAGTGGTTGAGCTCCATGTTGTCAGGGTCTGAGAAATTGTCTATGCCAAAATATTTCTCGCAGGCAGATACGCCGTCCTCTGTCAGAGATACTTGGTTGTCCTTCTCGTCGACGTTGTAATCCTGCTCCTCGAGCAAGGTCTTGCTGAAGGAATTTGCCTTCTTGTACATATCCGAGGAATCAACGCCACGGCCCGAAATAATGAGAGGTGTTCTCGCCTCATCGATGAGAATGGAGTCGACCTCGTCGACAATCGCATAATTGAGCTCGCGCTGTGTCAACTGCTCCTTATATGTAACCATGTTGTCACGAAGGTAGTCGAAGCCGAATTCATTATTTGTTCCGTAGGTGATGTCTGCCATGTACTGCTCGTGTCTTGCAGGTCCTTCAACCGCGTGAATTACACAGCCGACCTTAAGTCCGAGAAAATTATACAGCTTGCCCATCCACTCAGCGTCACGCTTTGCGAGGTAGTCATTTACTGTTACAACATGAACGCCCTTGCCCTCGAGTGCATTTAGATAAGCTGGCAGGGTTGCAACTAAGGTCTTACCTTCACCTGTCTTCATCTCGGCAATTCTTCCCTGATGAAGTACAACACCACCGATGAGCTGAACTCTGAAATGCTTCATTCCAAGGCTTCTCCATGCAGCTTCTCTGCATACCGCATAAGCCTCTGGCAGTATATCGTCGAGAGTCTCGCCCTCGGCAAGTCTTGCCTTGAACTCGTCGGTTTTTGCACGAAGCTCGTCATCGCTTAACGCCTGCATCTCCTCGTCGTAGGTCTCGATAGCGTCTACGATTTTTTCGACTTTCTTTACTTCTTTGGCATTAAGGTCGCCAAAAAGCACCTGCATCAATCCCATTTTCTATAAGTCCCCTTTCTTGTCCTCGTCCGGCTTGTCCTCGACTCTGATTCTCGTCATCAGAGCCCTTCTTCCGTCCGCCTTTGTAACTTTCACATCGAAAACCTTGTGCCTTGATTCGTACTTGAAGTGGTCTCCTACCTTAGGAAGCCTGTCAAGCTGAATCATCACAAAGCCGTTAACTGTCGTGGCGTCAGCATCAATCTCCTCATCGAAGAGCTCGAAGAATTTCTCGAGATTAGCGCCACCTGCTACTCTATATACATCGTTGCCAAGAGAAATAACATCCCTTAGCTCGACAGCGTCATGCTCGTCGTAAATCTTGCCGACTATTTCCTCGATTATATCCTCGAGTGTTACAAGTCCTGTTGTACCGCCGTACTCGTCGACAACAATCGCGATGTGCGTCTTCATAGTCTGCATTTTCTTGAGAAGGACTGAAGCCTTGATGGTCTCTGCCACATACGCAACAGGCTTGACGAAGGCATCAACATCCGATGGCTTCTTAATGTCGTTGTTGTGGAAATCCTTCTGGTTGAGAACACCTATGATATTGTCGAGGTCATCCTCGTATACAGGAAGTCTCGAAAGGCCGGACTCCTTGAAGATGTCGCGAATTTCGTCGACCGCTGTGCCTTTTTCGATGGCGATGATATCTACTCTTGGAGTGATTACATCAATCGCCTCAACATCATTGAATTCAATCGCATTAGAGATAAGCTCCGACTGCTCCTTGCCGATTGAGCCGTGAGCCTCAGCCTCGTCTACAATAGTCAGAAGCTCGTCCTCGTCGTAGCTCTTGTCCTCGCTTGTGCCGAAAATCTTAGCAAGCAGAACGCGGAGGCCCGTAAAGGCTACCGTGATTGGAGTAAAAACTACAAGCACAGCATTTATAATCGGTGCAACCATGAGCGCCGTGGACTCAGGTCTTTCCTTCGCGAGAATTTTTGGCGAAATCTCTCCGAAAACAAGTACGACTATCGTTGCGCCTACTGTCGCAATCGTAGGTCCGAGCGCTCCGCCCCATATCTTGATGCACATTACTGTTGCTATTGTTGAAAGAGCGATATTTGCGATATTGTTACCGATAAGTATTGTCGTAATCAGCTTGTCGTAATTGTCGCCGAGCTTAAGAACAAGCTCCGCCTTTGGATCGTCGTCTGCGGCAAGATTCTTGATCTTGATTCTGTTCATCGATGTGAATGCCGTCTCGGTCGCCGAGAAGAACATAGAGCACATCAGCAATCCAATTATGGTTATTATGTATCCTGTCATTTAATCTCTCCTAATTAAACTTTTGCCTTAACATTCTGAGGGTACAAATATAGATATTAATTATACTATAAATATGTGTCGAAATAAAGAAAAGTACCATAAGCAAAGAAGCGAAAAAAGACGGGGCAAGACCTGCATGGTCTGCCCCGTTTTTTCTATCCCTTTATTTCTGCGCTGTGCGCGCTTGTCGCGCTGTGCTACGCGTGTCGCGTAACGTCGCGTACGTCACGCTCTATCGCGCTACTGTTATGCTATTGTCGCGCTATCTTAGAATACAACTCTTACAACTCCGCCGTACTGCTTCTCGATATATTCCTTAACAGTGTCGCTCTGGAGTGCTTTTACGAGAGCCTTGATCTTATCGCTGTTCTCGTTGCCCTTTGCGCATGCTACGATGTTAGCATATGTCTGAGCTGCCTCTGAATCTGATGTCTCGAAAGCAACTGCGTCATCAGCCTTGAGTCCTGCTCCGATTGCATAGTTACCATTGATTACTGCAAAAGCAAGGTCTGGGAGTGAGTTAGGAAGGAGTGCTGCTTCAAGCTCAACTACCTCGATTCCATAAGGATTGTCTACGATATCCGCAACTGTTGCGTTGAGGCCTGCGCCGTCCTTAAGAGTGATGATTCCGTTAGCCTCGAGGAGGTTCAGTGCTCTTGCTTCGTTAGTTACATCGTTAGGAACTCCAACCTTGTCTCCGCTTGAAAGCTCTGAAAGGTCGCTCTTTGTGCCCTTGTAAATTCCGAATGCTTCGTAGTGAATAGCTCCAGCGCTTACGATGTCTGTTCCATTCTCTTCATTGTACTGCTCGAGGTATGGATAGTGCTGGAAGTAGTTAGCGTCAACATCGCCATCTGTTACAGCCTGGTTAGGCTTAACGTAGTCGTCGAACTCAACGATCTCAAGAGTCCATCCGTCCTCTGCGAGGATGTCCTTAACCTGCTCGAGAATCTCAGCGTGTGGTGATGGAGATGCTCCAACCTTGATAACCTTGCTGTCGTCTGAGCTTCCGCATCCGGAGAGCAGACATACAGACGCAACGAGTGCAGTGATAACTGCCAGTGTCTTAATAACCTTCTTCATAATCTTTCTTCCTTTCTGTTTTGAGTTTGTGCTTTGTGTTTTCTTTTTTTCTGTTTTGGGATATAGAGTTATATATAAAAATTAGTGATAGCTAATTTAATTTTTGAAGCTTAATAGCTTAATTCAATTCTCTTAGCGTCTTTGATTCTGCTATCTGGCTTGATATTTAGCCTAATTGATTCTGTTATCCAGCTTGACTGCTGTCTTGAGTCCGATTTCCTGGAGAATCTGAACTAATACAACAAGCAGTATTACTGTAATCCACATTATGGTCGTCTCGTATCTGTACATTCCGTACTTGATAGCCAAGTCTCCGAGTCCACCACCTGCGCAGACACCTGCCATTGCCGAGTAGCCGAGAATTGTGATTGTCGCAACTGCGGCTCCGTTGATAAGGGAAGGTCTTGCTTCTGCGAGCAGAACTTTTGTTATAATCGTAAAATTCGATGCGCCAAGTGATTGTGCGGCCTCGATTACGCCAGGGTCAACCTCTTTGAGAGACTGTTCTACAAGTCTTGCTACGAAAGGCGCTGCTGCTACGATTAGCACTGCGACTGTCGCTGAAGTTCCAATTCCCGTTCCGATGACTTTGCGGACATAAGGCATAAGCGCAATCAGCAGAATCAGAAATGGTACCGAACGAATTACGTTGACGATGAATCCCATAACCTTGTTGTAACCGATAAGAGGTTTAATGCCGTTAGATTCTGTAACTACAAGGCTGACGCCGATTGGAAGTCCTATTACATAAGCGACAAGCGTTGATACGAGCGTCATGTATAAGGTCTCAAGAAGGCCCTTCCAAAGTAAGCCTATCAATACTGAAGTTTCCATCTATTCCTCATCCTCCTCACTGACTTCTGTAAATTCAACGCCTCGCGCTGTCAAATATGCCTTCTGTTTGTCTGCCATCGCAGGATCATCCGACAAGCATATAACCATCTGTCCTCTCTGTACTCCGTCCACAACATCCATTTCTGCGTAAAGTATGTTGACCGGTGCTCCAAGTTCGAGAATCATGTTCGACACAACAGGGTCGTAAGTCTTTGTTCCGTTGAAAACGATTCTGACTCTGTCGGTATGAGATACCTTAAGCTCTGTCTCCTTGCCTTGTCCATCTGGGAAGAAAAGCTTCCTTGCCGCAGTGGTCTTTGGCTTAGTGAAAATCTGCTGAACATCGCCTTTCTCGACTATCTCACCGTTCTCGATGATTGCCACTTTGTTGCAGACCTGCTTGATTACATCCATTTCGTGGGTGATTACCACGAGTGTAATTCCGAGCTCCTTGTTGATGTTCTTGAGAAGAGCAAGTATCGATCTTGTCGTCTTAGGGTCAAGTGCACTTGTCGCCTCGTCGCAGAGAAGAACCTTTGGGTCGCTTGCAAGAGCCCTTGCTATGCCGACTCTCTGCTTCTGTCCTCCTGACATCTGCGATGGATAGGAATGTGCCCTATCCTCCAGCCCTACCATTTTCAGAAGCTCCATTGCTCTTTTTCTTGCCTCTGCCTTTGGCACTCCTGCAATCTCGAGAGGGAAGCAGACATTTCCGATTGCGTCCCTTTGCATCAGTAGGTTGAACTGCTGGAAAATCATCGCGATCTTTCGTCTCTGGAGGTTCAGCTCCGATGTCTTAAGGCCCATGAGGCTCTGTCCGTCAAATACTACCTTGCCCTCTGTTGGTACCTCCAAGAGGTTGATGCATCTGACAAGAGTGCTCTTTCCGGCTCCCGACAGACCGATTATTCCGTATGCATCGCCAGCTTCGATGTCTAAGTTGATGTCCTTCAGGGCACTGATTACTCCGCCCTTTGTATCGAAGTCCTTGCATACTCCCTGCAAACTAATTAATGTTTCAGCCAATTTTGATTTCTCCCTTCGGCAATTTTTGACTCAATTTGATCTTCACGTATTCGTGATTTTCGTTCTGTGATATTCGCTCTGTGCTTTCCGTCTATGCTTCCTGGCGGAAGTCCGTCGTCACGCAGACAGAAAAAAGAAGAGCAGGTCTAACTCCTGCTCTTCCAATAATACCATATCATCATCAAGAAAACGATAGACTAAAGAGATAGGTTAGATCCTGTACCTACTTAAATTGTGGCTGCACATGCACATGCCCATCATTCCCATTTCCATCATGCTTCTTTTGAACATATGTAGTGCTCCTTTCTCTAGTTTTCTTTGACATATTGACTATAACTGATGTGTTTGTATTGTGTCAAGTGTTTTTTCGACTTTTTTCACAATTTTTTAATTATTCTTTGGAAGTATCCACAACTTCCTCGACAATCTTCCACTTGCAGTCTGGAAGTTCCGCAAGCTGGTAGCTAGCCTGGTCGTAAATAGGAAGTGCCTTGGCAACATAGGTTCCTGGCTCCACAGCCGAGTTGTTGAGATAGCTTACAGATACTTCAGGTGGGAGATTCTCGAGCTCTACCGTCTTGGTCGTTCCGTCATAGGTGAAGCTGTCGTGGTAGGTCCAGTGAACTCCGCTTGTATCAAGAAGCTTCTTTTCGATCTTCCATCCGAAGGTCATTCCCTCAGGCTCTGTAAAGTTGCCATCAGGGTCAACCTTGAATTCAACTCTTGCCGTATATACGCCAACAGCGATTGCCTTATTTCCGGTGTAGCTCTTAACGCTAACTGCCTCAGGAAGTCCTACTACAGCAACCTCCTTCTCCTCGCCGTCATAGGTAAATGCTCTACTGCAATTCCATTTAACGCGGGACATATCCGGCTCAGCCTTTCTGATTTCCCACTTGCAAGCAAGAGGCTCAGGCGTGTTGTAATTGTCCGTATCAGCTGGAGTGATGTATGCCTTTGCGATGTATTTGCCTGCATCTTCAAAAGCATTGTCGCTGAATTCAACGTTAGCGCCTTCAGGAAGGCCTATGTATTCGTGCGACTCGCTCTTCTTTCTTCCGAAGAAGAAGCCTTTTCTCTCTGGCGTCTTGAACTCGATGCGATGCTCCTCGCCGTCATATACGAAGGCACTGCGGTAGTTCCACTCAAGCTGTGACAAATCGAGGTCTGCCTTGTTGATTCTCCACTTGCAAGACTTGAAGCTTGGCTCGTTGTAGTTGATCTCGTCATATACAAAGCTTACAGATGCCTCGTATTCTCCCGCAGTCATCTTGCAGTTGTCCTCATATACAGCTTTGATTCCATCTGGAAGTCCGATAAGCTCAACAGTCTTATCCTTGCCGTCATATGTAAAGTCACTTATATAATCCCAGCTGACAGGTGTCATATCAAAGTCGGCCTTCTTGATGCTCCATTCATAATCCGGAACAGTTGGCTCGAAGTAATTGTTCCTGTCGAAGCTCAGAATTGCCCTTGCGGTATAATCGCCTGCGTTGACAGCGGAATTCTCCTCATAGCGAACGTTGATTCCCTCTGGAAGTCCCTTCAGAACAACAGACTTCTCGGTGCCGTCGTATACATAGCTACCGCTCGTCGTCCATTTAACCTTCGACATATCAAAGTGGATTTGGTCTATTTTCCAAGCGCATGGCTCCATTACAGGAACGTTGTAATTGCTCTCGTCTCCAATAATAAGTCTTGCGATCGCAGTGTATTCGCCTGCATTGACAGCGGAATTATCCGTATAGCTTACGCCAACTCCCTGTGGTAATCCGACAATGCTTACGCGCTTTTCTCTGCCATCGTATGCGAAACTTGAAGAATAATCCCAAGTAGCACCGCTTATATTAATGTCAGCCTTCTTGATTTCCCAACTAAGAGCGTCAACCTGTGGAATCTCATAATTGTCTACGTCCACATGAAGTGTTGGCACAGCGACATACTTTCCGGCTCTTGTCTCTGTATTTCCCGTATATGTAGCTGTTACGCCGGCAGGCAGGCCCATAAGTCTTACGCGCTTTTCTCTGCCGTCATATACGAAGTTCTCTTCGTATGACCAGCGAACACCGCTGAGATCGTAGGAATTCTTCTCGATTTTCCAGTAGCAATTAGGAATTGTAGGAACATTGAAGTTATTCGGATTCTCAATGTCAAAGCGTGCCATAGCGACATATTCGCCGGCCCTAACCTGCGCATTTCCGCTATACGAAGCGCTAACGCCATTAGGCAGACCCTCTAGCTTAACGCTCTTTACATGACCGTCATATATAAACTGTCCCTTTTCGTAGGACCATCGAGCATCTGACATGTCGTAGTCCGCTTTTCTTATTCTCCACATGCAACTTTCGAAAGTTGGCATGTTGTAGTTTGCTTCATCGTCAATGATGAATTTAACGCTTGCCTTATAAAGGCCGGCATCGCTTGCGAAATTGTCGGTATATTCTGCCTTAACCCCGTCAGGAAGGCCGACAAGCTCAACTCTGTGCTCTGTGCCGTCGTAGGTAAAGGCGCTGTTGTAATTCCACCTTACAGCGCTCATATCATAGTCGGCTTTCTCGATTTCCCATCTTACACCGTCTACGCTTGGCTTAACGTAATTCCAGTCATCGATAGGGCTAAGCTCACAGCTTGCGTCATATACGCCCGCATTTACCGCTGTATTTCCTGTGCAAGTAGCGCTAAGTCCGCTTGGGAGTCCGAGCAATTCAACGGTCTGCTCCTTGCCGTTATATGCCTGAATCTTTCTGAAGTCCCAGTGAACCATCGACATATCGAATCTGCGCTTCTTGATCTCCCACTGGCAAGTCATCATCTCAGGAACGATATAGTTGTCGGAATTGTTAACTCCGAAGCGCGCACTTGCTTCGTATTTGCCTGCGTTAACCTCGATGTTGTTGTCATACTCTGCCCATACTCCCTCAGGAAGGTTGTAAAGGGTGATGACATTTGCAAGCCCGTTATATGTAATAGGCTCGTCGTAGGACCACATTACATTGGACATATCGAAGCTTGCCTTCTTGATTTCCCAGCTAATGGTCATCTTGTGAGGCTGTTCGTAGTTCTCTCCGTCTTTTACAAAAAGATATGCTTCTGCTTCGTACACGCCTGCGTCTATCGCCTTATTCATGACGTATCTTACAGACACGTCGCCCTTTAAGCCTACAAGCTCAACGGACTTGATGTTGCCATCGTAAGTGAAAGGTCCGACATAATTCCAGCGCACATTCGAAACATTGTATTCGCCCTTGCTGATTTTCCACCAAAGGATTGGGAATTCTGGCTTGTTGTAGTTCTTCTCGTCATACTCGAAGCTTGCGGATGCACAATATTCCGCAGCGCTTGTTCCGGTATTTCCCGTATATTTAGCTACAAGCCCTTCAGGAAGGCCCTCGATCTCAACTCTCTTGAGTTCTCCGTCATAGCTAAAGGCTTTATTGTAAGTCCATTTAGCCTCGCTTAGATTGAAATCCGCCTTGCATATCTCCCAGTTAATACCTGAGAAGAAAGGTATGTTGTAATTATCTGGATCTGTAACCGCAAGCTTAACTCTTGCTGCGTATTTTCCTACATCCTTTGCGATATTGCCCGTATATGTTGCTATTACTCCGTCTGGAAGATTTACAAGCTCGATTTGCTGATTCTTTCCGTTGTAAGGTAGAGCATCTGTATAACTCCATCTAACAGCTCGCATATCGTAGTCGCCCTTAAGGATTGTCCACTCAAGCGACATTGGAGCTGGAGTCTCGTGATTTCCATCCTTTGAACGGAACATCGCAATAGCAAAGTGTTCTCCGGCGTCTGACGATTCATTATCCGTATATTCTACTTCAAGATAAGAAGGCACATTAAGGAGCTCGACGCGCTTCAAGCTACCGTCGTGCACTAAGGCTTCTTTGTAATTCCATTCAACGCCCGAAACATCGCTCTTAGCTTGGGTAATCCGCCACTGAACACCCTTGATGTGCGGATCATTGTAATTTGTCGCATCCTTTGCAGATACCCTAGCCTCGGCACAGTACTCGCCAACATCGGTCTTGGCATTATCTGTATATTCGACGCTGAAGTTATCTGGTAAGCCTGCAAGATAGACTTCCTTCTCTCTGCCGTCATATTCAAGATTTGTTGGTACAACCCAATAAGCCTGGCTGACATCGCAGTTAGCCTTTCGTATCTCCCAGTCGCACGACTTGAAGCTTGGCTTATTGTAATTCTTTGTGTCATATCTGAGATTTGCCTGGGCTGTATATGTTCCAGCGTTGATTGCTTCGTTATCTATGTATTCCGGAGTAATACTGCCAGGGAGGTTGACAAGCTCTATCATCTTGATTTCCCCATCGTATGTGTAAGGGGAAACATATGTCCACTCGACATTAGATAGATCGTAGTCGGCCTTCTGTATTGTCCAGAAGCAGGACATATCCGAGACAGGCTCGTAATTGTTCTCGTCGAGCAATGTGAACTTCGCTATAGCCTCGTATTCTCCTGCATCTATCTCCTGCTCTCCTATGTACTGCACAGAAAGCATGTTAGGCACGCCAATAAGATTTACCGTCTTAACGCTTCCGTCGTAAATTATAGGGTCTGGAACATTCCAGCGAAGATTGCTTAGGTCTACTTTTGCCTTGCTTATTTCCCACTGCAGTGAAACAGGCTCAGGTGTCTTGTAATTACGTCTGTCGTATGGTTCAAAAATTGCTCTGGCAACATATCTACCGCTCTGGCTCTCTATGTTGTCTGTATATCTTACCCTAAGGTATGAAGGGACATTCTCAAGGTACAGTTCGTGGTAGCTTCCGTCGTATTCGAAACTATGCTCCTCAGGCCACCTAACCATACTCATGTCAGGGTCAGCCTTGGTAATCTCCCAAGAAATAGAAAATTCCCTTTCGAGCTTGCGGAAATTATCTTTATTGAAAATCAATTCAGCTGTTGCATGATATTTTCCGACTTCTACGGCAAGATTGTCGGTATAGCGCACGGACACTCCCTCTGGAACGCCAGTGAGAACTACCTCGTGCTCGCCTCCGTCATATACGAAGGATCTGTCATAGGCCCACTCTATGCCCGAGGCATCGAAGTCTGTCTTTCTGATTCTCCAGATACAGTCTGGCATTGCAGGAGGGCAATTATAGTTATCCTCATCATAATCCCAGCTTGCCGAAGCAAGGTATTCGCCTGCATCAACAGCCTCTTTGCCCTTGTATATAGGTTGCAGACCTTCAGGCAGACCTACAATCTTTACGGACTTAACGCTTCCGTCATAGATAGGATTATCAGGAGTCTTCCACCTTACCTCCGACATATCATAATCTGCTTTTCTTATGATAATAGGTACACTTTCGGTAACATCGAAGCCTGCCTCGTTCTTTGCCAGATATCTTACATAGCATCCGCTTGCTTTTACAGGAAGTATCATCGCAGGGTCGATTGGAGTCCACTGGTTCTCACCATCTGGGCTGAGCTCAACATAGAGCTGTACTCCGTTCTCTACGCTTGATCTGTCGAGCTGTGGAGCTCTGAAAGAAAATCTCTCTCCGTAGGTAATCGGTGGAAGTTGCTCAATCTCTCCAAGGAACATTGGTGCTCCAAGATACATTGCGTGGTCACTGCCTTCCTTCTTCACCTGAACAGCGTTGATGTTGTTAGCTCCAACCTTCGCCTTGCGCTCTACCTCATTAGAAGACTCCTTCGAGAGTTCTTCTGGGAACTCACTTGGGAACTCGTTCGTAAATTCGTCTGGAATCATGGCCGAAACGGTCTCTCCGACTGGCCTTTCTGTGGCTTGGCCCTGTGCATATCCAGGCGCATATCCCTGTGCCGTCTCTGGCGCTTCTTCCTCCTTTGGCTGTACCGTCTCAGGATGATTTCTCCTCAGCCTTCCACCGAGAAAACCTCTTCCGCCTTCTTTTTTCTTTTTCTTTTCTGTTTCCTCTTCATCTTCCTTCTCCTCAGCGACTGGAAGAGGAACAGTATTTATGTGATCACAGCCTTCGAACATTTCCTTTGCGTCTCTCAGACTGCGCATATCTATGTCTTCTACATTGATATCTCTAAGCGAGGAACAATACTGGAACATATGAGACATGTTCTCGACCTTTGATGTGTTAAGACTTATGAGATCGAAGAATTTGAGGTTCTCGCAGTTGCAGAACATCCAGCCCATATCTCTGACATTCGATGTATCAAGGCCTTCGACATTAACCTTCTCGAGGCTCTCGCATCTCATGAACATGGCTCTCATGCTTACGACCTTAGATGTGTCGAGCATGGCAAGATCCACCTTCGTAAGTCTCTCGCAACCCTCGAACATGGAAGTCATGTCAACAACGCCAGCGGTGTTGAAGTATTCGAAATTCACCTGCTTAAGGTGCGCGCATCCATCAAAAAGGTGACAAAGGGACGCGCCCGGAGGAAATGACACGAAGTCCTCGAAGCCGACAGTTTCGATTTTGTCGAGGTAATCCTTCCAAGGAACATCCTCGGGCTTCTCTATGCTCGTTGCCAAGCCACCTTCAAATGTCAGGAGACCCCAGTTGTATAATTCCCAATGGCAATTTCCCCAGTTACCGCTTGCCTTCATAATTATTTGCTCCTTCCTTTGTTCTTATCACTTGTTCCTATCATTTTTTATCCTTTGTTCTTAGCCTCGGTTCCTAGCCTCGGTTCTTAGCCTCTGTTCCTAGCCTCGGTTCCTAACCTCGGTTCTTAGCTAATTCTTCTTCCTCGAGGACTCTGTAAGCGACCTTGCCTACAAGAGTTGTCGGGAGTTCTTTTCTAAATTCTATATCGTATGGCATTGCGTACTTCGCAATGTTCTTGCGCGCGTAGTTCATAAGCTCCTCTTTGACCTTCTCGTTCCCCAAAGAGCCGTCCTTGAGCATTACAAAGACTTTGACTTTTTGCATCTTATAATCGTCCGGCACGCCAATAGCACAGCTCATCTGAACAAGCCTGTGGGCGTCGAAAACATTCTCTATCTGCGCAGGATAGATGTTGTATCCAGACGAGATAATCAGCCTCTTGGCTCTTCCGCGGAAGTATATAAAACCTTCGTCGTCCATGGTTCCGAGGTCGCCTGTATAGAGCCAGGTCTCTCCGTCCTCGTGAGTTCTGAGAGCCTGCGCGGTCTCCTCGGGCATATTCATATATCCTCCCATCACAGAAGGTCCTGTGAGCACGATCTCGCCCTCTTCTCCGTAAGGGAGTTCTTCTTCTGTGTCTGGCTTGACTATCTTGTAATATGTATCTGCAAAAGGAATTCCAATGCTTCCCTCTTTGAACTTCATCGGCGGTGTCAGGCAGGATGCCGTAACGCATTCCGTTGTTCCGTAACCTTCTCTGATCTGGATTACAGCATGATGGTCGTAGAGGAATTTGTCGAATTTCTTCTTGAGCTCGACGCTAAGCGAGTCGCCTCCGCTGAAAACACCTTTGAGGCAGGAGAGGTTCGCCTTCTCCATGCTCGGAAGTCTGAGCAGGGCTTCGTAAAGAGTCGGAACGCCCGCGATAAAATTGCATTTATATTTGGTTATGAGCTTTGCATAGCTCTTTGCGGTGAACCTTGGTATGAGTATGCAACGGCCACCCTGCGTAAGCATTGTATGGATGCACACGCCGAGTCCGAAGCCATGGAAAAGCGGCATTGCCGCCAGCATTTTATCTCCAGGTCTGAACATAGGGTTCGCTGCTATGACCTGCTCCGACAGGGCGTTGAAGTTCAGGTTGCTGAGCTCGATTCCTTTGGTCGTTCCCGTCGTACCGCCGGAGTATAGAATCACGGCCGTATCATCAGCTTTTCTTGTCTTCGCATAATCCCAGTTGCAGGCTTTGCCGAGCTTCATAAAGTCCGGCCACTGCAGAACAGGCGCATCATAAGGAATCTTGCTGATCTTTCTTCCGTCTGTCAGCATGTATCCAGCTTTGATAGGCTTGGACAGAGCGTCCTTAATCCTTGCGATTACAACATTTACAACCTTGGTATTCTTTCGGATAGCCTCAATCTTGTTGTAGAACTGGTCGAGCGTTACAACAAGCACGCTCTCCGACATATTCAGATAGTTCTCGATTTCCTTCTCTGCTGAGAGCGGATGAACCATGTTCGCGATGGCGCCAACTCTATTAACAGCATAGAGCATGTAAATTGCCTGCGGGCAGTTCGGAAGCGCGAGCGTAACTCTGTCGTCCTCCCTGATTCCTATCGTGCGGAGTGCTTTTGCGCACTGATTCACGTTCTCGATAAGTTGCTTGTAGCTTGTCTTCTTGCCCATGAAGTCGAAGGCCGTATAGTTCGGATATTTGTTGGCCGTCTCCTCGAGCTTGTCGTACATGGAGCCGTTAGTGTACTCCAATGTCAACGGCATATCTCCAAGCTGTCCCTTCCAAGGCATCTTCACGCCCTCGGGAATATCGAATATCAATTTGTTGTTCTTTGTAACTTGTCTGTTCATTTTATTCCTTTATTCGACCGCTGTCTTGAGTGGAAGGTCGAGCACCTCTGGATTTGCGAGAATTTTTCTTATAAGATCTACTGTTCTTGCGTAGTAGAATCCGTCTGCAATTCTCTCGTCGATTGTCAGGCCGAGCTCAACTGTCTCTTTCATCGTAGCCTTGCCGTTCTCGTCATAATAAGGAGCTTTCTTCGTCTCGCCTACTACTACGAATACGGAATTTGTTCCCCAGTTGGTCAGATGATGATATCCGCAATTGAGCTTGATTGAGCCGAGGTTAGTAAAGAAAACCGAGCTGTATCCAGGGTCCGTTCCGATAAGCACTTCTGGTGCAAGTCCCTTTCTGTCGAGCAGTCTGGTTACCGAAACAACAGCCCTTGTCAAAGGGAAAGGAGCCTTGCTGATAAGATCCATCGCGTCGGAGGACTTGTCGCCAGCACCGTTTTTTACAGGATAAATCAGTGCACGAAGCTTCTCGTGCAAGGTCTCGAATGTGTCGTTAGCATCTGCGTGCAGGAAGGCAAGACCCTCAGCGCTATCGTCGCGGAAGTACTTCTTCACAACGAATGCTGCAGAAAGCTCTCTTCTCATATATAACTTGCCGTTAGTGATGAATCTGTTGAGCTTAGGTCTCAGAACAACGGCCTTAAGCATAGCAGCAACAAGCACATGGAAAAGTGTGTATTTGAAATCGTCGCCGTTCTCTTCTCTTGCCGCATTCTTCTTAGCAAGATATTCATTTACGGCCGTAAGGTCGAAAGACTCTCTTATATAAGCCTCGTTGTCCGCTCTGTTAGGATAGAGAAGTGGCAAGAACGTGTGCATTCCGTCAGCGTCCCTTAGCCACACGGCATCTGCTCTGTCGCCCCTATGCTTCTTCTGAAGCTCAGGATCGTCTATCTCAAACTCTGCTCGAACAACTTTGTCACTCTTCTTAAAAATCTTCAAATCCATTTCCTCCCTTTTGCGCATAGCTATGCACTTTACTTATAGATATTATATTGTATCACAAATTGCCCGTAAAAAAGCGACGAATATTCAATTTGCTTCGTCACTGCGAAGCCCACAAAAAAAGGCAGTGAATCACGATAGATTCACTGCCATCCTTAGACATATTCGCGCGCTACCTAGCCGATTTGCGCGGAAATGAAGATTTCAAGCCCTATGAAGATCAGTATGGCTCCGCCGAGTATCGAAGCCTTTCCTGCGAGAATTGTTCCAAGCCTTTTGCCGAGAGCCAAGCCCACAAGGCAAATTCCAAGTGTCAATATTGCTATGATAAGCGCGCAAGCTAAGGCCATTCCCAAGCCGTAATCAGCAATTGTGAAGCCAACAGAAAGCGCATCGATTGAAGTAGCTACGCCCTGTACCATCAATGCTCCGAAGCCGAGCCTTTCGGCGCCTGACTTCTGTGTTTTCTCTGCCTCGGCAAGCGCTGCGCCCTCGGGCCCTGCCATAGCGTTTTTCTTGCCACGAACCTCTTCGATTCCTTCCTTGAGCATTTTTCCGCCTATATACGCGAGCAGAATCAAAGCTATCCACGGAATCATTTTCTCGAAGGACTTAAATTTCTGCGCTATTGTATGAACGCACAGCCAGCCCGTCATTGGCATCAGTGCCTGGAAGATTGCGAAAACTCCAGCTATACCGAACATTCGTCCGGCTTTCATGCGAGGCTCGTTCAAGCCGTTAGCAAGCGAAACCGAGAATGCGTCCATCGCAAGACCGATTCCGAGCAGTACGCTGTTAGCAATAAATTGTATCATTTGATTTTTCCTTTCTGCTTCAGGTCAGGTTCAGGCCTATGCCATTTCTGTGCCAAGCCCGCTTCAGGCCTATGCCACAAGATATCCAAGTT
Source organism: Sphaerochaetaceae bacterium (assembly GCA_963588675.1). Classification (GTDB taxonomy): domain Bacteria; phylum Bacillota; class Clostridia; order Peptostreptococcales; family Anaerovoracaceae; genus Crickella. Next base: position 22,915 of record CAVAIH010000008.1, read on the forward strand.
GCATCAGTATAAATAATATAATTGGCAGGGTGACGCACGACATTATAGTCGAAAAAACGACCGCCTCTCCGGTCAGCTCGCCGTTTCCTCCCATCGAGGATGCCATCGCAAAAGAAGCAAGGGCGGTCGGTGTCGCATACATGAGCGTAATCGCAAGCAAGTCAACGCCTCGAAGTCCGAAGAGCACTGCTCCGCCGATTCCGAAGAGCGGAACTACAAGGAGCTTAACCGCTACACACGAGAGGACTTTTTTCTTGTCCTGCTTGATTCCGCTGATCTTAAGAGATGCTCCGAGCAGAACCATGGCAACCGGCGTTGTAGCGTCGGAAAGCGCTTGGATTGGTACCATCAGAACATCCGGCATTTTTATGCCGAAGATAAGGACGATTATAGCCGCGATACCGCCGTCGATCAGAGGATTGGTGAGCACTCCGTGGAGGATGCTCTTCCAGCTGACTTTTCCACCTCGAAAATCCTCGAAAATAACCACGGCAATAACATTATATATTGGCACAACTACCATTAGCAACACCGCGACAGACGCGACATTGCCCTTTCCGAAAATATAAGTCGCAACAGGCAGACCCATAAGCACTATATTGCTTCGGAACATCGCCTGTATCATCGCGCCCCTGTTGTAATTGTCCTTCTCGAAATGGCAGACGGTCCACCATACACATACGATTATTATAACCAACGAAACGCAGGCATAGATAATGAGAGGCAGACTGAAGTGCTCGTCAAGGTTCTTGCCGTAAAGGTTGTCGAACATCAAGAAAGGATAAAGCATCACGAAGACGACGCTCGTGAACCGCTTTACCTCTTTCTCGCTAATCACCTTGAAGTGCTTCAGCATAATTCCGACGATCAGATATACCGCCTGCGGAATTACAGAATTGATGCAAATTATGAAATTTTGTAACATTACTTACTCTTCTTTACTTGTTCTTCTTTATTTGTTCTTTCTTTTTTATTCTTAGTTATTCTTCTTTATTTGCTCTTCTTTCCGGAGAAAATTTTCTTGAAAAACGACTGTGCCTGCTGTTCCTGCTTTGC
>CAVAIH010000009.1:0-23599 GCA_963588675.1 Sphaerochaetaceae bacterium
AACTTCATCGCATATCTGTCTGTCATGCCCGCAACATTGTCCTTGACCGCTTCTCTAATGCCATCCTTTTCGGCTATAGCCTTGTATAAAGGAGGCAGATCTTCCGGATTATTCAAGTAATAATCGTACAGCGACGTGATTACGGTCTCGACCATGTTAAGATTGGCTTCGAATATCACCTTATCACTTAAATACACATTCTTAAACATGAATTCGCGCAAATCAAGAAGTGCGTCGCCAAAATCTTTGGATAAGCTAATTTCGTTCTTTCCTTCGCTGTTTCGACATACATCGACAATCAGGTTGTTGATTCTATCGGAATGCGTAAATCCCAGGACTTCAAGGTCCTGCTTAGGCAAATCCGACTCTTTGAGAACATTGCTTCGTATTGCGTCGTCTATATCATGATTGATATATGCAATTCTGTCGCTAATGCGTACTATCTGCCCTTCGAGTGTAAAAGGTTTGTTCTCGCCCCTGTGATTGAGTATGCCGTCGCGCACCTCGGCTGTAAGATTGAGGCCTTGCCTTTTGGAAGTAGCTTCGAGTATATCTACTGTTCTGAGGCTCTGAACATTGTGCTGAAAGCCTGACGGATGAATTTTATTCAAAACATTCTCGCCGTTATGCCCGAACGGTGTATGTCCGAGGTCGTGTCCGAGAGCAATCGCTTCTGTTAAATCCTCATTATATTGAAGCATCCTTGCTATTGTCCTTGCAACCTGTGATACCTCTATTGTATGAGTAAGCCTCGTCCTGTAATGGTCTGCTTCAGGAGACAGAAAGACCTGCGTCTTATGCATAAGCCTGCGGAACGACTTCGAATGGATAATCCTATCTCTATCCCTTTGAAATTCAGTCCTGTAGTCGCACTTTGTCTCATCCTCAAGCCGTCCACGAGTCTCTGCTGCATGCATAGCTAAAGGAGACAGAATCTGGTATTCTCTTTTTTCGCAATCTTCTCTGGTAAGCATCTATTTTCTCCTGTCGCTTCCTTGCCGTCTTTGCCCCGTCTTTGCCTTCTTTTATCTCTTCCCTGTATGTCCGAATCCGCCACTGCCTCTTTCTGTCGCGCTTAGATCCTCGAATTCTTCTACCGGCTCAACATCGGCTTTCTCACATCTTGCTATCACAAGTTGAGCGATTCTGTCGCCGTCATTTATCGTAAAATCTTCAGAGCCGAAATTGATAAGCGGAATCAGATATTCTCCGCGATAATCGGAATCTATTGTGCCGATGCTGTTAACAAGGCCTATTCCGTATTTGATCGCAAGTCCGGACCTTGCTCTTACCTGTCCCTCATATCCTTGCGGTATTTCTGTAAAAATTCCTGTCGGAATTAGCCTTCTCTCCATAGGATGCAAGACAATAGGTTCATCGAGATAGGCGCATAAGTCCATGCCTGCCGATCCTTCTGTTGCGTATTTCGGATATCTTCCGCTTAAAGATTTAATCTTTAATTTCATATCATTTTCCTGTTTATTTTTCTATTTATTTTCTTGTAATTTTTGAAATTTTTCTTGTTTTTTTCCTGTCTATTTGCCCGTAACATTTACTATGCTGAAATCATCATATCTTGCGATAATTCCCTTTGCCTCTTCCAAATCTTCAAGCGAAATATCGTCAAGAATCGAGAGGATTTCATCCTGAGTCGGACACTTTCCAAGAGCAAGGAAGTTCCTTCCGTTAGCTGTCATTCTCGATTTGACGCTCTCCCTTGAGAAAATATAAGAAGATTTAAGCTGTTCCTTCGCGCTGAGATATTCCTTCTCTTTAATAGGCTCGCTGAGCAGTTTCTCCAATTCCTCTTTTATAGCATCCAAAGCCTCAGGTACCTTATTCTTTGCAACACCTGCATAAATAGCAAAGGCACCGCCGGTGTTGTAGAAAGCGTTCATGGAATAGACTGAATATGCAAGGCCCTTGAGTTCTCGTACATTCTGGAATAATCTCGATGACATTCCTCCGCCGAAAAGCGTGCTTAACATAGAAAGCTTGTATCTGTTGGCGTCTGTTGCAGGCACGGTCGTAACTCCGAGAGTCAAATGTGCTTGCTCGATATCCTTGTAAATGGTCTCTTTCTTGCTGGCGTTGACAGGGCAACCCTTATCGTCTTTGCGCTGGATTGGCTTAAGCGAAAGGAATTTATCCTCGAAATAAGAGATGAGCTCTTCCTCATCAAAGGATCCTGCTACCGAAATTACAATCGAATCCTTAGTGTAGTGCTCATCGAAATATTTGCGCAAATCCGCAGAATTAAATGAGCTTACTGTCTCCTTTGAGCCTAGGACGGCATGGCTTAGGCCCGAGCCCGAGAAAACAAGCTTCTCAAGATTCTCGAGCGCCACATCGTCTGGGTCATCGGCGCTCATATTTATCTCTTCGATAACTACAAGCCTCTCCTTGTCGATATCCTCCTGCGCAAAGAGAGGATTCTCGATTAAATCGACAAGCACATCGCAGGCCTTCATCAAATGCTCATCAAGGCATTTTACATAGAAGCAAGTCGCTTCTTTTCCTGTAAAAGCGTTGATCTCTCCGCCTATGCTGTCTATTTCGTCGACTATCTGAAAGGCAGTTCTGTTAGAAGTGCCCTTGAATACCATATGTTCTATAAAATGAGAAATTCCTTCCTCTTCCGGTCTTTCGTTAGATGAACCTGTCTTGCACCATATACCGACACAGCTTGAGCGAAGCTCGTCCATATGCTCAAGTATAATTCTTATTCCGGAGCTAAGCTTCAGTGTCTTGATTGTCTCGCTCAATGTCATCCTCCTCATATAAAAGCCTTGAGAAACTCATATCAAAGCCGTCCAAATCGTAGTCTAGAGCCGTGCGGAAATCATATCTGCATTCCTCATTGAGTAGCTTGGCTGCTAATATATTATACCTTGCCTCCATAACGCTTGTCTCTTCGCCAGTCAGCATATTGAAGGCGAGATTATCAAATATGTACCATTTTCTGAATTTAACAAGCTCGTCAGCGAGAATACTAATATCCTCACCTGCCATATCCTCCTTTGCAAGCCCTTGGAACAACCTGCTGATATTCTCGACAAGGATATATAAATCGCTTTCCTCGTCTGGAATAACTCTCAGGAAATCTTCAAAATAATAAGAAAAGAATTCCTCCAATATGCTTGTGTCTATATCCTTAAATAAGTCATAAATTAAATTCGCTTCAATGTATTCGTCGCATTCAATAAGTGCTTCGAGATTCTCGTAGTAGCGGAATTCTTCAGGCTTATCTATATCAAGTGTTTTATAAAAAATGGTCTTGTCCATCCCTGTGTTATGTTCCCCTTTTTTCTAAGATATGATATAATTTTCCGATAAATATTATAGCATATTATTATAGCATACGGAGATTACAAAATGAATAATAAGGCTCTGAAAAGCAGATCTGAAATACCAGCTGAATTCAAGTGGGATATCGAGGCTATGTATCCAGTTGAAGACGATGTAACAAAGGATATAGAGGAAGCTCTTGCGCAGGCAGTTTCCCTTTCCGAATACCAGGGAAAGATAATGGAAAGCCCCGCTACTTTGCTGAGCGTGCTTGACCTTTATTCCAAATCCATGCAAAAGATTGAGAAGGCTTATATATATTCTCATATGAAGCACGACGAGGATAATGCCGATTCCAAATATAACAAGCTTTATGGAAAAGCAATGTCGGCTATTGCGACTTTCTCGGCAAAAACATCATTTCTGACTCCTGAGATACTCTCCTTTGAAGAGGATAAGGTTCTCTCTTATATTGATAAGGAAGAAGGTCTTTCCAAATACAGATTCATGCTTGAGAATATTCTGCGTGAGAAGCCTCATGTTCTAAGCTCAGAGCAGGAATATATTATCGCTTCGCTGTCTGAAGTTATGAATGCTCCGGACGAAATTTTCACTGCGCTTAATGATGTCGACATGGTCTTCGGCGAAGTTAGAAACGAAGACGGCGAGATTGTTCCCCTCACGCATGCGAGCTACTCTGCTCTCATACAGTCTCCTTCCCGCGAAGTAAGAGAAGAGACTTTTACAAAGCTTTACGAGAAATACAAGGAACACAACAATACTCTTGGAGTTACTTATAACTACAACGTCAAGAATAATGTGATTTCCTCGCGTCTTAGAAAATACAATTCATGTCTTGAAGCTTCTTTGTACGGCAACAAGATTCCAGTTTCCGTATATGAGAACCTTGTTTCTGCTGTGCACAGCAATCTCCCTGCAATGTACAAATATCTCGGCATAAGAAAAAGAGTTCTCGGTGTCGACAATCTTAAGATGTACGATGTCTATGTACCGCTTGTTAAGCCAGCAAATTCTGAATACAGCTTCGAAGAGGCCGTAGATATTTGTTGCAAAGCTCTTGCTCCGATGGGAGAAGAATACGTTTCTGTATTTAGAGACGGCATTCTGAACAAGCGCTGGGTTGACAGATATGAGAATAAAGGCAAGACTTCCGGAGCATACAGCTTCGGCTCATATGACAGCTATCCTTATATTCTGATGAATTTCACAGGAGAGTTAAGAGATGTCTTCACTTTGATTCACGAGGGCGGACATTCCATGCACGCCTACTATACAAGAAAGACGCAGGATTTCATCTACGGAGACCACAGCATTTTCACAGCTGAGGTCGCAAGCACGGTCAACGAGACTCTTCTGATGAAATATCTTCTTGATAATACTGATGACGAAGAGATGAAATTATATCTTGTTAATTTCTATATTGACGCATTCAAATCCACCCTCTTCCGCCAGACGATGTTTGCTGAATTTGAGAAGTGGGCTCATGAAGAGGCAGAAGCTGGAAACGCTCTTACATCCGAGGCGCTTAACGAGCATTATGCTGAATTAAACAGCTTGTATTTCGGTCCAGAGATGGACAAAGATCCTTATATCCAATATGAGTGGTCGAGAATTCCTCATTTCTATTCTGCATTCTATGTATATCAATATGCGACAGGATATTCTGCTGCAAATGCAATCGCAAATAGAATTCTAAGTCTTGGCAAGGAAGCGGTAGATGACTATATCAAATTCCTGAAGGCCGGCTCTTCTGACTATCCGATTGAGCTTCTCAAACTTGCAGGCGTGGATATGAGCACAACAGAGCCTATACTTTCGGCGCTTGATACCTTTAGCAAGCTTGTCGACGAGCTAGACGAAATGACTAAATAGAGGACGATATGAATAGGAAAGCTTTTATTTACAAAAACAACAAGGAATTATCAATCGAAACTGCAAAGGAAGTCAGAGCGATATTAGAGGCTCACGGGTATGAGCTCAAGCTTGATTATCCAGACGAATGCGATGTAGCAGTATGCGTTGGCGGTGACGGTACCCTGCTTGGCATGCTTCACAATTGTAATTTCCCGAAGGTTCCGATTATCGGTGTAAATACTGGCAAGCTCGGCTTCTTCCAGGATGCTCTGCCTGAGAACTTCGAAGACCTTCTTTCTTCGTTTGAAGAAGGCTCATGCAAAATCCAGACGATAAGGCTAATTGAGGCTGTAATAAAAACCTCAGATGATATTTATCATTTGACAGGAGTCAATGATTTTCTAATAAGAGGTCCTTTGTCTTGTGTATCACAATTTGGGGTCGCTATCGGAGATACTCAAATCCAGAATATCAGCGGTGACGGACTTCTTGTTTCAACGCCTGTCGGTTCAACCGCATATAATTACTCGCTTGACGGCTCGATAGTTGCGCCTAATCTCAACGTGCTACAGCTTACGCCTGTAGCTCCTATGAACACAAGCGCATATAGATGTTTCCATTCAAGCATTATACTGCCTGCCGATCAAAAGATAAGAATCAAAGGCATAGACAGAAGCGCGAACGGTTCAATAATCATTTCCTACGACGGAAGAATACAAGAATTTGATTCGGTCAGCGACATTACAATCAATCAATCAGATAAGCTTATTTCACTCGTTCGTTTCCAGAATTACGACTACTGGAAGAAACTCACATCGAAACTTTTATAATGGCTAAATACAATCACACAGTTACAGAAGAAGAATACGGACAAAGCATCAATCAGATACTGAGGGCCAATTATACATTTTCGGCAAGATTCAAGACTAAGATGAAATTCCAGTCACTTGTCGATTTGAACGGTGTTCCAACGCCAGGATATGTTAAGCCCGATGTCGGAGATGTAATCGGGATCAGGCTTCCTGAGGAGACGAGCGATTTTCCGCCCGAGGATATACCTATTGATGTTCTATTTGAGGATGATGATCTTCTTATCATCAACAAGCAACCGGGCATAATAGTTCATCCTACGAAGGGCCACCCTACTTCAACAATTGCCAACGGCATAATGAAGTACATGCTTGATACCGATCAGAGCTTCAAGATACGCTTTGCCAACCGCATAGATATGGATACATCAGGCATTGTGATTTGTTGCAAGAATGCAAATGCCCAGAACGACATTTCATCTCAGATGCGCTCTCAGACGGTCGTAAAAAAATACATCGCCATCGTGCACGGCTCGGTAGACCGAGACGAGTTCACAATAGATCTGCCCGTTGGCAGAGAGAGTCAGGAAACGATACGACGTTCAGTCATGTATGAGGGCGGAAAAGATGCAGTAACTGATGTTAAAGTCCTAAGAAGATATGCTGATTATACACTTGTGGAATTGAGCCTACATACAGGCAGAACTCATCAAATCAGAGTTCATCTGTCTCATATCGGACATCCGATTATAGGAGACAGCCTTTATGACGGGGATGCTCCAGGGCTTATCGACAGGCAGGCATTACACGCATATAGGATAAGCTTCCTGCATCCTGTGAGCAAAGAGCGTATAGAGATTGAAGCCCCTTTCCCAAAGGACATTGAGACTGCAATAGCAAAAATCGAAGGCCGTTAAGAGCCTTCGATTTTTTATTTTATTTATATTTGTATTTCTATCGATTTTGAATCTAATTTTAAATTAATTATTTTGACACTATGTTCTATGTCCGCCGATTATGATTATTCATTAACACTATTGCTCGTTAGCATTTTCATTCAACAAAAGCCTGTAATTTCTGAATACTTCCTCTCCTTGGAACTTGAAATTATCAAAGCCATGATATACCAGAAGCTCATAATATACGCCTCTTACAAGCACACAATAGCTGAGTGCAAGCGCAAGCGGAATCTCAAGTACGAAGTATCCGAGCATTCCAGCGAGTGTGCTTTGGTCAAGCAATTGGAAATAATCTACAAGATACGATGGGAAGTATCCCACTGCAATAATGCCTATATATGATAGATCAAGCCTGAACATATTCATCTTGTTTCCTGTCATTCTCATTCTGCTCTCTGCAAGGCATTGCATTATGCCCTTGCTTGGATCATCTGCAAGAATGAAATAAGCCTGCCTGAAATGATAGAAGAAAAGCACTCCAGGAGCAATGAAGAAGAATAAGCCCATGCTTATAAAGATTGACCTTACTATCGATAAGCCAATCGCTTTTCCAAAGAGCACAAATCCCTCGAAAATCGACCTGTATTCACAACTGCCGTTCCTTATGAAAGTAAGAACATACAGCGCCTGTCCTACCTCGAAAACGCCAACAAAGAGAAGCATGTAGATCATAGGAACAATCGGAAGCTGTGGTGTCTGCCCTACCATATTAGCATAAGCCTCTTTGACTTGCTCATCTACAAGATCCCAATAATTCAGCGGGATAAAGTAAGAAAGAATCGAAGGCAGCCAATTTGTAAAGAAGAAAACCATCAGTCCGCCGAGAAGATACCTCGGCCACTTCCCTTTAGCATGCGTCACCGTGAGCTTTTGAATCAGCCCCGGCCCCTCTGTGATTTTGTAGAACATTTCTTGAAAATTCATATTAGGTCACCTATTTGAAATTATTTTGTAAAGAGTATATCATCATTCTATTGTAATTATAAATGAATTTATAATCGTATATATAATAAAAAATTAAAGTATAAGAGGTAATTGTATGAAGAACTGCGTCATTCTGCTTCCATATATCGAAAAATATACAGACGAATATATCAGAAATGAGCTGTCCCAAGCGGATTATGTAATCTGCGCAGATGGCGGTCAGAGCCTTGCTAAGCGTCTTAATATTAAGCCCGACTGCGTTATCGGCGATTTCGATTCAAGTACGGTTAAGCACGAGCTCGATTGCAGATATATCGAATATCCATCTGAAAAAGACCTTACGGACGGCGAGGCCTGCCTGCTCCATGCCATCGAGAATGAGTGCACAAATGTTACTTTTCTCGGCGGAATCGGTGGCCGTCTCGACCATATGATGGGAGCATTGGCTCTTCTTTTCATCGGCTACAATAATTCTGTTATTGTTACGCTTAAGGATATGCGAAATTCCGTTAGGCTCATCGATTCAAAGGCCGAATATACAGTAGAAAAGGATATTTATAAATATTTCTCGCTCTATCCTGCCCTTGATGAAATCGAACTTGAATATATCAAAGGCGCTCGTTATCCTGTTTCAAGTCCAACCATAATGCCGAAAGCTTCGACACTATGTATTAGCAATGAAATTTCGGATAAGAGCGCCAAATTGAAGTTATCTTCGGGCCTTTGCTATCTTATTCAGTCAAATGATGCACGCTGATGCATCATTTTTTTATTATTCTTCTCTAAGTACTGCACCGCACTTATTCTCGAGAAGCTTGATAATTCCGCCCATCTTCTTGTCAATCTGCTTAGCTGTCATAGTTGAATCATCATTACCTATCTTAAGGCTAAGCATAACTGACTTGAATCCTTCAGGAACCTGCTCGCCTCTATATTCTTCAACGAACTTCAATTCCTTAACCATGTACTTGATTGCTTCCCTAATCTCAGACCATGTCGTCGACTCAGATACAAGGATTGAAAGGTCCTTATCAACAAGAGGATACTGTGGAAGATGCTTGAACTCATTTGTTCTTGATGGCTGTGGGTCGAGCATATCAAGGTCAATCTCGAAAGTAGCAGCGTTATGTCTCTTAATTCCTGCCTCGCTCAGCGCGGAGAACGAAATAAGTCCGATTGAACCAAGCAATTTTTTCTTGCTGTAGACGTTGAGCCATACCTTCTCATCAGCCCAGCTTGGCTTTTCCACTTGCTTGAAGCTAATGCCGTCAGGCTCGCAATGACAGTATGATGGAAGGCTCTCGATTACGCCCTTAAGCTTAAAGAAAAGTTCCTTTGCGTCTTTTCCGACGATGGCGCCTGTAATAAGGTTCTTATGAACAGGAAGTGTCTCGTCTTCTGAAGATGGATGATATTCACCCTTCTCAAATACCTGTGCAGACTCGAAAATTCTGAATTCATCGTAATATCTTAAGTTCTTCTCAATCGCCTCGAGCATTCCAGGAATCAGAGACTGTCTGAGATATGAAAGCTCTGGAGCTGGAGGTGTTGCGAGACGAACAGCCTTATCCATATCGCACTTAGCAGCCTTGATGTATTTCTCATCTATCCAAGGATAGGAGAAAATTTCGTTGAATCCACATCTGAAAGCGAGGAATTCTCTGATTCTTCTGTGAAGTGATACGTCGTTCTGCTTAACAGCATGCTCGAAATTAACAGGAAGAGGCTTTGATTCGAAGTTCTCGTATCCTATAAGTCTTGCAAGCTCGCCGAGTACATCGTCCTTGAGATGAACGTCGCCTGTCGATCTCCATGTTGGAGAAGTAACATCGAAGCAGTCTCCATTCAGCTTGACTTCGAAGCCGAGTCTATGGAGAACTGTCATAATTTCGTCGTCCTCAAGGTGTTTTCCAAGTCTAATATCAAGGAATTCCTTAGGTACGCATATCTTAGCATTCTCTGTCTTAACAGGATAATTATCTCCGAAAGCAACTATCTCGCAATCTGGGTAAATTTCCTTGAAGAGCTTAAGTCCAACAGCAAGTCCGAGATCTACTCTCTGAGTGTCTATTCCCTTCTCGTATCTAATTGAAGAATCGGTCTTCTCGTCAAAACGACGGCCTGTCTTTCTGATTGTCTCTTTGGTGAAACTTGCAACCTCAAGAAGAACATCCTTTGTATCAGGAAGGATTGAATCCTTGATTCCGCCCTTAATTCCGGCAAGTCCCATTGGCTCTACCGCGTCGCATATTACAAGATCATCCTCTGTAAGGTCGAGCTCAGATCTGTCAAGCAGAGTAAGTGTCTCGCCCTTCTTTGCATTTCTAACAACAATCTTTCCTCCTTCAACATGTGAAAGGTCGAAAGCATGTGTTGGCTGGCCTACCGAAAGCATAATGAAGTTGGTGATATCAACGATGGCATTGATAGGTCTCATTCCAGCATTTGTGATTAAGGTCTTGAGCCATGTAGGCGAATCCTTAACATATACATTATGAATTTCAGTTCCTGTATAACGATAGCACTTATCAGGAGCTTCAATCTCTACAGGATATGCAGGGAGATTCTTGTCAATTTCAAAATCATCGATTGGCTTAAGATCGCATTCGTATATTGCAGCAAGTTCTCTCGCAATTCCGTAATGGCCCCAAAGATCAGGTCTGTTGGTTAAGGATTTGTTGTCTATCTCGAGGATGATATCATCCATGCCGATAAGCTCAGCGATATTCTGACCAGGTGTGCAGTCATATCCTGCAAGGTCAACGATTACCTTCTCGTCATCTGTTGGGAAGTAATCCGAAAGATATACTTCTGAAGCACCGCAAATCATTCCGTATGAGGCTTCTCCCCTCATCTTAGTCTCTTTAATCTTTACAGGCTCGCCTTCTCCATGCCATACAACCATTGCACCAGGCTTTGATACAACAACCTTCTGGCCAGGCTCAAGATTGCTTCCTCCGCATACAATCTGCTTAAGCTCGTCTTCTCCACAATCAACGATGCAAATTCTGAGAGCATCAGCATTTGGATGAGCCTTAACTTCTTTAATCTCACCAACAACTATATTTTCGAATTTGTCAGCAGCATTAGTAATCGATTCAACCTCAACGGTTCTCATCGTGAGGTCATAAGAAATCTGCTCTGGAGTAAGCTCTGCTGGCAGGTCTACATATCTTTTTACAAAATTCAATGAAACATTCATTTGGCCCCCTCCTTACTTGAACTGCTCTAAGAATCTAAGGTCTCCGCTGTGGAAATATCTAACATCGTCAACCCCGTAACGCATCATAACGAGTCTATCAAGACCGATATTTGTATAGAAGCCTGTCCATACATCAGGATCAAGTCCTGCAGATTTAAGTACATTCGGATGAATTACGCCACCTGGCATAACCTCAATCCAGCCTGCCTGATTGCATACTCTGCAACCTTTTCCTCCACAAACAACGCATTCCATATCTATTTCATATCCAGGCTCCGTAAATGGGAAGAATCCCTCTCTCATACGGGTCTTTACCTTCTTGCCGAATACCTTTTCGAGTATGGCTTCGATCATTACTTTTCCAGATGAGAACGAAAGGTCCTTATCTACGATAAGCGCCTCGTACTGGAAAAAGGCTCTTTCGTGCCTTGCGTCAGTCGCCTCGTTTCTGTATACCCTGCCAGGATATACGAAGCGTGCAGGTGCACCGTGCTCGAGAAGATATCTTACAGAACCTCCTGTAAGATGAGGTCTCAGGCAGAGTCTCTCATTTCCTTCCTTATCCTCAGTTCCCTCGAGCCAGTAGGTATCCATCGACTGTCTTGCAGGATGGTCTGCTGGGAAGTTGAGGTTATCAAAAGCATATTTTTCACTGCTTATGTCGTCTTCGCTATAGACTTCAAAGCCGAGGGATAGAAAGGCATCGTTAAGGTCATAGCACATCTGTGTAATTGGATGCAGAGCGCCTGCTTCAACTGGAATGCCCGGCAGTGTAAGGTCAATTTCGCCGTCACATACGGAAGCTGAGGCAACAAGTTCATCCTCTTTCTTCTGCAGAAATTCAGCAAATTCATTCTTAATCTCATTTGCCTTCATTCCTACATTCTTTCTCATTTCAGGTTCAAGTCCGCCGAGGCTCTTGAGAACATCCTGCAAATCGCTCTTTTTTCCTGTGAGCATCTTTCTGATGTCCTGTAATTTTTCAAGATCCGAGGCTTCGTTGATTCTCGCAATACCTGTTTTGCGAATCTCTTCTAATTTGTTTAGCATCTTTATATCCCTCCTTGCTAATTTTGTGTAAATTAACAATTTATAGTACCATTCCTTGCTAATAAAATCAATAATCTGACAAAATATTGATGCACTTCTTTGCTTGAAATATAAGCGATATAGTGAGATAATAGAACAAATTGCGTTAAAGGAGTTTGATAAATGGAAAGCAATAACACAAAGACACAAGAAGTCTACAAGCCAAGCAAGAAAGAGACCAAGACTCAGATAATCAAATTCGTTCTCTTTTCTGCTTCTGCTGGTATAATCGAGACCCTCGTCTTTACAGGACTCGATGTTCTCACCAAATGGAAATACTGGCCTTGCTACCTGATAGCACTCGTTTGCTCGGTATTATGGAATTTCACACTGAACAGAGAATACACATTCAAATCGGCAAATAATATTCCTAAAGCCATGTTTCAGGTCTTCTTGTTCTATTTAGTTTTCACACCTGCATCCACTCTCTGGGGAAACGCCCTGACGGAATATGCCGGATGGAACAACTATCTCGTACTTGCTTTTACAATGGCAATCAACCTTTCTACAGAATTCCTTTATGACAGATTTGTTGTATATAAAGACAGCATGAATACTAACAAGCGCGCTCTTAAGGAAAAAGAAAAAGAGACTGCATCCAAGGAGGAAGAATAAAAAAATGGAAAGTTGCGGACTTAGCAGATGGGACTCTGCACAGGAAATTAACGACAGACTGAAGAAGCTTACAAGTGAGCCTATTTGGGAAGTAGACGACGATTATTACAAGAATACAATTCTCAGATATTATGATGAGAAGTGTGTTAAGTCTAAGGCTGTATTTGATGAGGCAAAGAACTACATTCCAGGTGGAGTACAGCACAACCTCGCCTTCAATAAGCCATTCCCTGTTTGCTTTACTAAAGCTTATGATTATACGCTTGAGGACAAGGATGGAAACCTTTATTTAGATTTTCTCCAGGCTGGTGGCCCTACGATTCTCGGAAGCAATTATCAGGATATCAGGGAGAGCGTAATCGACCTTCTCCAAGACTGCGGACCTGTAACAGGACTGCTTCATGAATCCGAAATGGAACTTGCTAAAGAGATCAACAAGCACATGCCAGGTGTCGAGATGTTCCGTATGCTCGGAAGTGGAACCGAGGCTGTTATGGCTTCTCTTCGTATAGCAAGAATTGCAACAGGCCACAAGAGAATCATCAAGAACGGCGGTGACTATCACGGCTGGAGTGATCAGATGGTATACGGCACTAAGGTACCAGGAAGCAGAGCTTTTCTTGAATCTCACGGAATTCCTCATGCTTCGTATAAATATACTGATGAAGTTCGCCCTAACGACCTCGAAATGCTCGAGGAGACTCTTAAGATAAATAAGCTTCGCGGTGGTACGGCTGCAGTTATCATCGAGCCTTGCGGTCCAGAAAGCGGAACAAGACCTGTTGATTTCGACTACAACAAGGGTGTTAGATACCTTTGCGATAAATACGGTGCCCTTCTCATCTTTGACGAGGTAGTTACAGGCTTCCGTGTTGGCACAGGCGGTGCTCAAGGATATTTCGGTGTTACTCCTGACCTTACAATATTCGGCAAAATCGTTGCTGGTGGATATCCTGGCGCAGGCGGTGTAGGCGGAAAGAAAGAATATGCAGGACTTATGGCTGCAGGACTTGCAACAGGTAAGCACAGAGCATATGTAGGTGGTACACTTGCTGCTGCTCCTATCTCATGCGTAGCTGGAAAAGTTGCAATTCAGAAGATTGCCGAGACTAATGCATGCGAGAAAGCCGGTAGAGCTGGAGATAAGCTGACTGACGGACTCAAGGCACTTATCGACAAATACGGCCTTCCTTTTGTCGCTTACAACCAAGGAAGCATCTGCCATCTTGAATGCACTGGCGCTATGAGTTTCGATTATTCTTCACACTTTATGCCTAAGTCAGCAATAGGACTTCTTGCTAACAAGAACATGATGTATAAGCGTAAGGATTCAATGGAGCGTATGGGTGCGGCATATATGGCTAACGGCCTTGTTACTCTCGCAGGAAGCAGACTGTATACATCGCTTGCTGATACAGACGAGGTAATCGACGAGGCTCTGAATAGATTTGAAGAAGTATTCAAGCATGTCAAGAAGACAAATAAATGCGCTCCAAAACACGGATTGCTTAAATAGGTGGGGATAGTAATGTTAGTTGAAGAAAATTTGCTTAAATACGGAAATTTGCTTGCTCAAGGGGATATCAAATTCAAGGGTATCCCTGTTCTTCTGGCTACTGAAGGAAAAGAAACCTACAGACTGGATTGCAGTATAGATGCAAGCAAGGATTCTGACAAAACCGCAAGCAGTAATTCTGACAAAGAATCTGGCAGAACAGCTCTTTGCGCGGACGATATTATCGATTACAGCGGAAATTCGGATCTTCTCAAGGCTGTACTTGTTGGCTCCGATTACAACGCAATGATCATTTGCAAGCCTGAGTGGATAGGCAGAGCCATTGATGAGAATGTAGTTTTGTACCCTACTCTCGAGGACATGGCTATGATAGTCGGCCCTAAGGTCTCTGTAGTCAGAAAGGACCGCCGTGAGATTGAGAAAGCTATTAAGAGTTCATCTGCTGTAATGCTTGAGAACGAGTCGGTTCTATGCTTTGGAAGAAATATTTACGAGGCATATACCTGCTTGACCGTTCTTGAGAAAAACGCAAAGATTTATTACAAAGCTAAGAAGCTTGGCGGTGCTAAATATGTGAAAAAATCAATTGCCACACTCGAGCATCGCATATATCTCCAGAAATATTCACAGGCTGAAAGGAGGAACCAGAATGCAACTGAGGGACGAGAATAAAGCTCGCGAGCTTTTGGTTGAATACGGTCTTAAGCTCCAAAGCGCAGGCCTTGTTCAAGGAACATGGGGCAATCTTTCGATTTTGCTTGATGACAAATATATGATTTGCACACCATCTGGAATGGATTACAATCGTCTTACCCCTTCCGATATGGTCAAGGTAGATATAGATAGCCTCGAATATGAGGGAGATATCAAGCCTACATCCGAGAAAGTTTTCCATGCGAGAATATATAAAGAGCATCCTGATGCAGGTGCCATCGTTCATACCCATTCCACTTACAGCTGTGTCTATGCAAGCGTCGGCAAGGATATGCCTATAAAGGACAAGAATACAGTAGCTAAGCTTGGCAAGAAAATCAGATGTGCTAGATATGCTATTGCAGGCTCAAACGGCTTGTCCGAGAATATTTCTAAGGCTCTCGGGCACAGGGACAAATCGAAGGGTTGCTTCATGGCGCATCACGGAATGGTCTGCTACGGCGACAATATGGAAGATGCATTTGACAATGCCCTTCTCATCGAGAAGACCGCATATAACACGATAGAGGCTTAGCGGATTTAACCAATAGAACTCAACAGAATCCATCTGAATTCAACTGAGCTAAGCCGAGCATATTACTTTAAATGCGGTGATTCGAAATATCTCAATAATTAATAAATGCGGCGATTCAATTATCGCCGCATTTTTCTTGCCTAATTTAATCTTCCTAATTCAATCGTTCAAGTCATTCATATCATTCATATCTTTCAACGCCTTCAAGGAATTCAAAGCCAATAGCTTTATATCTCGCTTACCCAATATCCGTCTTCTTTGAAATATTTAACGAACTTGTTGTAATCGCGAATCTTCTCGTCGGCCTTATACTCAGAACAGCTGACCGTAAGAGCATTGCTTGGAGTAATTTTCTCGGTCAAATAGCATACATATCTTAAGCTTAAAGTCTCCTTAGTACTTACAATGCATGCAATTCGCGTTTCATCCTCGCCTTTTGTGAGCTTGTAAAATGTCACAAAATTCGAATTAGGGAGCTTTCCTGAAAGCCTGGTCTTGAGTTGCTCGATAATCTGGCTGTCAGTCGCCTGTTTTCTCAGTCCTTCTACTTGGTATTTCTTGGAAATTGGGCTGGAATTATTCACATCCGTTGAAATGTTCTCTATAATGCCATCTATAAATCCCTTTGAACTGCTATTTGAATTGCTCTCCGAACTACTCGTTGAGCTACTCTTTGCACCGCTCTCTGTGTTGATCGCAAATCTGTATTTATCTGCCTTCTTTGCATCAAAGGAACATTTAACTGTAACGGTACTGTTGTTCGAAAGCTTCTCAGACGGAGTAACCTCGAATTCGAATTCCTTAAGGAATTTTTCGAGCTTGTCTGCCCTGTCTGCTGTATTTTCTTCTTCAACCGTCTTAAGGAATTTATTTAACTTCTTCTCGTCGTAAGTAATTGGATTGATTGTCCCCTCGCCCTCAACACCGACATAAGAAGGTTCTTCAATAAGTTCCCATACATCGACCTTTATAACATTGAAATAAGTCGAATAATAGCTGTAGCCAAGATAGCCAAAGTAGCAGAGCATGATAAGCACGCAGAAAAAGACCTTGAGCTTAATTCTCTCTTTATTAAGCTCTTCCCCTTGTCCCAGCGAATCTATATTCCCAGTATCCTCGGTATTTCCGATATTTTGGGTATTTCCGATATTTGGGGTATTTCCGATATTATCTTTATTATCTTTATTATCTTTATAATCGTCTTTATATCTGTCGCTTCTCATATAAAAATCCCTGCAATCGCTTATTTCATCGCGTATTTAGATTCCTGCAATCGCTTATTGCTTCGTATATTTAAATTCCTGCAATAACTCAGGCTTTCGGCTTAATCTTTCCCGAAAAATTTCCGATTTCCATCCTCATATTTTCATTATATCCAATTAAATTATATGCTTCAAGAATTTAATTCACCACCCTTGCGCTTGCCCAATCATACTGCATAAGGCCGAAAAAAACCGCATCCCTTCTTCAGAGATGCGGTTAATGTCTTTAAAAATCAATTGCTTCCTATCAATAGATTACTAGAAAAGGAATCCGCCGTACTGCACGAAGATAGGTGCAAATACGAGTGATACGATAGTCATCAGCTTAATAAGAATATTGATTGAAGGACCGGATGTATCCTTGAATGGGTCACCTACTGTGTCTCCTACAACAGCAGCCTTGTGAGTATCGCTACCCTTTCCGCCGTATACACCGCTCTCGATGTACTTCTTAGCGTTATCCCAAGCACCACCAGCATTTGCCATCATGATAGCAAGGAGAACACCACCAGCAAGAGATCCTGCGAGCATTCCGCCAAGAGCCTCAACGCCGAGGAGCATTCCGATAACAACAGGTGCGATAATAGCAAGAAGTCCAGGAAGAATCATTTCCTTAAGAGCTGCGCCTGTAGAAATAGCAACGCATGTCTCATAATCAGGCTTTGATGTTCCTTCCATGATTCCAGGATCGCTGTGGAACTGTCTTCTTACTTCCTGAATCATCTGGTTAGCAGCCTTTCCTACTGAGCTCATTGTCATAGCTGAGAAAAGGAATGGAAGCATAGCTCCGATAAAGAGTCCAACGATTACCATTGGGTCTGTAAGTGAAATGGATTCAACGCCTGTTGCAGCAGCAAATGATGCGAACAGAGCAAGTGCTGTAAGAGCAGCAGATCCGATAGCGAATCCCTTACCGATAGCAGCTGTTGTATTTCCTACTGAATCGAGTGTATCAGTGATCTCACGAACTGACTCAGGAAGATCTGACATCTCAGCGATACCGCCAGCATTATCAGATACAGGACCATAAGCATCAACGGCAACAGTCATACCTGTTGTTGAAAGCATACCTACAGCAGCAAGAGCGATACCATAAAGTCCAGCGAAGTTGTAAGCAACGATAATTCCAACACCGATGAAGATGATTGGCCAAAGTGTTGATTCCATACCAACAGCAAGACCGGAAATAATTGTTGTAGCAGATCCTGTCTGTGACTCCTCTGCAATTCTCTTTACGAATTTATGCTCATCTGAAGTATAAATCTCTGTAAGTGAACCGATGATAATACCAACAAGAAGTCCTGCGATAATAGCATAAGCATAAGTAAACGACTGAAGCATTGTCTTTGAGAGATAAAGTGTCGCAACAATGACAATAGCACCGCTTACGTAAGTTCCCATGTTGAGTGACTTTGAAGGGTTAACCTTCTCGTTACCTCTTACTGCAAGAATACCGATTACAGAAGCAATGATACCTACAGCTGAAATGATTAGTGGGAAAAGTGCAGCAGTTGTCTCTGTGAATGTTGAAGAAATTCCAGATGCGTCAACAGCTACAGCAGCAAGTGTTACAGCAGAAACGATTGATCCAACATATGACTCGAAAAGGTCTGAGCCCATTCCTGCAACGTCACCTACGTTATCACCAACGTTGTCAGCGATTACAGCAGGGTTACGAGGGTCATCCTCAGGGATGCCTGCCTCAACCTTACCAACAAGGTCAGCACCTACATCGGCAGCCTTAGTATAGATACCACCACCAACACGGCCGAAGAGAGCCATTGATGATGCACCAAGTCCAAATGATGTAATGCACTCTGTAATTGTTGCAAGATCAAGTACAACGAATACTGCACTGAGTCCAAGAAGACCAAGGCCTGCAACGCAGAGTCCCATAACAGCACCGGATCTGAAAGCAACCTTAAGTGCCTTTGGCATACCGCTTGTCATTGCAGCGTTAGCAGTTCTTACATTACCCTTTGTAGCAACATTCATTCCGAAGAATCCTGCGAGTACTGAAAGCAGTGCTCCTATTACATACAGAATACCTGATGTAAGATTGATGCAGAATGAGATGATGATGAAGAGAACAACGATAACGATAGCCATCGTCTTGTACTCTTTCTTGAGGAATGCAAAAGCTCCCTCTCTGATGAATCCTGAAATTTCTTTCATTCTGTCGTTACCTGCATCTTGCTTACCAACCCATGAAGCGAGTCCGAAAGCAACTACAAGTCCGACTGCAGCACATATAAGTGCTATCCAAGCGTACATAATAAGTAACCTCCTGATTTAAATACAAATATCAACTTATTTTTTAAAAATTAGGCAGTGAGCCTAAAAATTAACTAATTGAAAATTGCAACTATTGCAAGTGAAACTACGATATAGATAATTGCGCATACCGTTGTAATCTTGCTCAAGATAGCATCGTAGCCTCTGCTCTTCTTCTTTCCGAAAAGCTGTTCTGCACCACCTGCAATGGAGCCAGAAAGTCCATCGCTGTTGCTTGACTGAAGCAGGATTGAAATAGTAAGAATAACGCTTACAACCAATAAAGTAATCATTAAAGCTGTATGCATATCTACCCTCCCTTTTGATATGTTCTAGTGTTATGTTTTAGTGTTACAAACTAAATAATTTCGAGATTTATTGTCGTCAGATAAAATTGTACTAAAAAAATACAATACTTACAACCCCTAATGTAACATAAAAGGAGCTATATTGTCAACAAAGACAGAAAGCTCCTTTTTGTTCATTTTTCAATACTAAATGACAGCTCACATAGACCTTGCGTATGCCCTGCAACTAACCTATTCTGACTCGTATAAGTCGTCTGGCCCTTGCTTATTTAGAAGCGTCTGCTTCTTGTTTGCACAGGTCCGATATCTTAGCTATCTCGGCAAAGCTATCAACCTTAAGGCTCGCTCCGCCTATCAGTCCGCCGTCAATCTGCATTGATTCAAGAAGTTCTTTGGCATTATCAGGCTTCATGCTTCCGCCGTAAAGAATTGGCATATTCTCTGCAACGGCATTGTCATAAAGTCCTGCTATAAGACCGCGTATGAATCCGCACATATATTCGGCCTGGTCGGTCGTTGCAACCTTGCCGGTGCCTATTGCCCAAATAGGCTCATAGGCGATAACTATGCGCTGTGAATCTTCTGTTCCGATTCCGTCGAAAGCTGAATATATTTGAGTGCCGACATAGGAGAATTCATTTGTCCCCTCTCTTACAGCAAGCGGTTCTCCAACGCAAAGTATAGGAATGATGCCCTCTTTGATTAAGGCTTTGATCTTGAGATTGCATGTCTTGTCAGTCTCTCCGAAATATTCTCTTCTCTCGGAATGTCCGACAAGGCAATATTCAACTCCAAGCTCCTTGAGCATAGGAGCGCTGATTTCGCCTGTATATGCTCCTGACTCCTCATAGAAAACATCCTGCGCGCCGAGTTTTATAGGTGTGTCCTTTAATTCCTCGGCTAGACTGCTTAATTGTGTAAAAGGAGCGATTATTACAAGGTCGTCAGCATTCGGTAGCTTCGCGGAAATAAGATCCCGTGCAAATTCCTTCGCCTCTGCAACAGTCTTGTTCATTTTCCAGTTTCCGCAAATAAGTGAACGCTTCATCCTATTCCTCCTATTTATTTAGTCTTATAATTTAATTTAATCTGATCTAATTTAATCTGATTTGATTGGATTTGATTTGAATTAATTTAATCTAATCTATCTGATCAAATCTAATCCGATTTGATTTAATTTAATACAATATGATTATCTGCTATATCTTCTATAGATCTTCAATAATAGCAATTCCAGGAAGCTCTTTGCCCTCAAGGAATTCAAGGCTCGCGCCACCGCCAGTTGAGATATGTGTCATCTTGTCAGCAAGTCCGAATTTCTCAACTGCAGCTGCGCTATCTCCGCCTCCGATTACCGTTGTTGCCTCAAGCTCGGCAAGGCATTCTGCAACGGCCTTTGTGCCCTTTGCAAAATTATCCATTTCGAATACGCCCATTGGTCCGTTCCATACGACAGTCTTTGCAGACTTAAGAGCTTCTGTATAAAGCTCAATGCTCTTTGGACCGATGTCCATACCCATTCTGTCATCTGGAATGGAGTCGATGTCGTAAACGTCATATGGAGAATCAGCAGAAAATTCATCAGCTGCAAGAACATCTACAGGAAGAAGAATCTTTACGCCCTTCTCCTCAGCGGACTTCATAATGCCATCTACAAGCTTAAGGCCTTCTTCGTCAAGAAGTGACTTGCCGATTGAATATCCTTGAGCCTTAAGGAATGTGAAAAGCATTCCTCCTCCGATGAGAAGCATATCTACCTTGTCGATGAGATTTGTGATTACAGGAATCTTATCTGCAACTTTTGCGCCACCCATGATAGCTGCAAAAGGTCTCTCTGGTGCTTCAACGGCGTCTCCAAGGAATTTGAGCTCTTTTTCAATAAGAAAACCAGAAACGGCAGGAATGTAGTCGGCGATTCCTGTTGTCGATGCATGTGCTCTGTGTGCTGTTCCGAAAGCCTCCTGAACGAAGATATCTCCAAGACCTGCGAGCTCCTTTGCGAAAGCAGGGTCATTGTCTGTCTCTTCTTTTCTATATCTAACATTCTCGATGAGCATTACTTCTTTAGGCTGAAGAGCTTTTGCAGATGACACAACCTCATCATCTACGACAACATCGGAAGCGACGAATTTGATTTCTTTTCCAAGATACTCCGAAAGTCTCACAGCGACAGGAGCAAGGCTCATTTCTGGAACTGCCTTTCCCTTAGGTCTGCCAAGGTGAGACATGATAACAACCTTTGCGTCATTATCAATAAGATAATTAATTGTAGGAAGAGCGGCTCTGATTCTTGTATCATCTGTAATCACGCCCTCGCTGAGCGGAACGTTAAAGTCGCATCTCATAACCGCAGTCTTGCCTGCCCAGTTAATATCTCTAACCGTTTTCTTCATCTCGCACCTCTATTTAGCATCAACCTCAGCCATATGTCTGATAAGTCTCAGCATATTGCATGTATATCCGAATTCGTTGTCATAATAAGCTATGAGCTTGAAGAATTTGTCGTTAACCTCGATTCCCATCTTTGCATCAAAGATTGATGGATGTGAATCACCGATGAAGTCCATTGATACAACAGGCTCATCAGTATAAGCAAGTATGCCCTTGAGCTCGCCTTCGGATGCTTCCTTCATAGCCTTGCAAATCTCATCATAGCTTGCAGGATTCTTGAGCACTACATCAAGGTCTACTATTGATACGTCAATAGCAGGAACTCTGAATGACATTCCGGTAAGCTTGCCGTTAAGATCTGGGATAACCTTTCCTACTGCCTTTGCGGCACCTGTGGTTGTAGGAATAATGTTGTTATATACAGCTCTTCCTATTCTCCAGTCCTTATTTGATCTTCCGTCATTGGTCTTCTGCTTGCCTGTTGAAGCATGGATAGTCGTCATAAGGCCTGTTTCGATTCCCCACTTGTCGTCGACAACCTTGCAAAGTGGTGCAAGGCAGTTAGTTGTGCATGAAGCGGCTGAAACAATCTTCATGTCTTTATTATATTTGTCGTGATTTACCCCAAAAACAAAAGTAGGTGTCTCCTTATCCTTAGCTGGAGCACTGATAATAACTTTCTTTGCTCCTGCATCAAGATGAGGCTGACACTTTTCTGATGAAGTAAGGGCTCCTGTTCCATCGATAATATAATCGGCACCACACTCTCCCCAAGGGATGCATGATGGATCTTCTTCAAAGAAAACAGGAATTTTCTTTCCGTCAACAACTATACCGTTCTCGTATGTATCAATCTCAGCTGGGAATCTGCCATAAGTAGTATCGTACTTAAGGAGATATTTAACATACTCGTAGTCTGCATTTCTCCAGTTAATTGCAGCAATTTCAACATCGTCAAATAATCTTGCCGCTCTCATTACGCAGGTTGAGATTCTTCCCCAGCCATTAATACCAATTCTAACCATTTCTACGTTCCTCCTAAATAGCGTTAATGATATGGTTTCAATACAATATTTATATTAACAAAAATAGAAGGCTCGTTCAACATGAAAACTAATTGTGTCCGCAAATCCGTGCAATTGGGCATTCCCCGCAATTAGGCTTGCGCGCCGTACAGCATCTTCGCCCGTGAAAAATCAGCAGATGATGCGCCCTCGTCCACATATCGTGCGGAATGCATTTTTTCAAGGCAGACTCTGTCTTCTCAGGTGTCGGCTCATCGCAAAAACCGATTATGTTCGCTAAGCGAAAAACATGGGTATCAACGGCGATTCTCTGCTCGCCGAACGCCTCCGCCATTACGACATTCGCTGTTTTTCTCCCTACTCCAGGAAGCTTAATCAAGTCATCATAGTTATCAGGAACTTCGCCGTTAAAGTCCTCTACTAACATCTTCGAAAGAGCGATGATATTCCGCGACTTGTTTTTGTAAAGGCCGATTGCTTTGATAATTCCCTCGACCTCAGCTATATCTGCCGTTGCAAGAGATTCTGGGTCCTTGTAGCGTTCAAACAATGCAGGGCTTATTTTATTTACGCTCGCATCCGTAGTCTGTGCCGACAAGCAGACGGCAATGAGCAAATGGAAAACGCTGTCGTACTTGAGCTCGCAACCGGCGTCGGGATATGCCCTCTCGAGGAGGCGGATGACCTCTATTATTTCTTTTTCATTAAGTAATTTCTTGTTCATATAAATGATTTTAATTAAATAATATCCAAAGTCAATCTTGACAAAGTATGCTATGGTTTTATAATTTTTATATATCGTATACAATATTGATTTTGTATTTTGAAACGATT